>CAZICY010000001.1:0-125414 GCA_964537955.1 uncultured Actinomyces sp.
GCCGTTCACCTGGCCCAGGCCGTACCACGGCCCGTTGGGGTGGTTGTTGACCACGTCATGGCGCCAGTTGCTCTCGCGCCACCACATGGCCTTGAGCGCGCGGAACTCCGGGTAGCGCCAGCCGTAGCGCTCGCGGATGAAGTCGCGCGCCAAGGCGAGATTGCTCTCCGGCGTGGCGCGGACGCTCACAGGAGCGTCGTCGCGGCCCTTGTCGCGATCCTTGTCGTCGCGATCCTTGTCGCTGCGCTCGAGTGGGGAGTAGTTGTGCCAGTCAGGACTGGGCCAGCCGCTCTCTGCGTTGGGGCGGTGATCGCACCTGGGCGCTCCCGGCGCCGCCCACTGGGGAGACCAGTGGGACCAGCCCCGGCCACCGTCGAAGATGGTCCAGAAGGCCGCGTCCTGCCAGAAGCGGTTCCAGGTGTACATCGGCTTGCCGTCGAGACGGTCGAGGGCCGCCAGACCGGGCCGGCCGTAGACGTCCTGGATCTCCGCCCGCATGGCCCGCTGGGCGGAGGCAGCCAGGCTGTAGGAGAACTGGTAGGCGCCGATATGGGCCGAGGAGCTCTCGCCGTAGCGACCACCGCTCTCGCGCTGGACCACGCACAGCCGGTACTGCTCGAAGCGCTTGTCGTAGTACTTGCCCGTGTAGGTGCTCAGCCGGTACCCGACCATGTCCCGGGCCTCGGGGCTGGTCCAGGGGGCGTCGCCGAGGTCGGGGGCCTCGGGCACGCGGGGGGCGCGCTCGTTGGGCGGAGGCTCCTCCGAGGCCGGCGAGGCACCGGGTGAGGCCAGGGCAGCCGGCGCGGAGAGGGCTGTCGGCACTCCCAGCATGGCGGTCGCGAGGACCGCGGCGAGGAGCCGGCGGGCAGGTCTGTGACTGGTCAGCACCGGTCTACCGTGCCGAACGATCCGGCAAATGTCACGCCCAGATAACGGCCAGCCTGTGGATAACTTATGGACAATTCGCCTAAATCGATCGAGTTGTCCCCGTTTCATGGGGGAATGCGCGTGACCTACCTCACACGGGCAATTCCTCGAGCATCTCGGTGACCAGGGCTGCGATCGGGGACCGCTCGGACCGGGTGAGGGTCACGTGGGCGAAGAGAGGGTGCCCCTTCAACTTCTCCACGACGGCCACGACCCCGTCATGGCGGCCCACCCTCAGGTTGTCCCGCTGGGCCACGTCATGGGTGAGGACCACGCGTGAGTCGCGCCCGATCCGGGACAGCACCGTGAGCAGGACATTGCGCTCGAGCGACTGGGCCTCGTCGACGATGACGAAGGCGTCGTGGAGGGACCGGCCGCGGATATGGGTGAGGGGCAGGACTTCGAGCATGCCCCGGTCCAGGACCTCCTCGACGACCTCGGAGGTCGTCACGGCGCCCAGGGTGTCGAACACGGCCTGGGCCCAGGGCGACATCTTCTCGTTCTCCGTGCCGGGGAGGTAGCCAAGATCCTGCCCGCCCACCGCGTAGAGGGGGCGGAAGACGACGACCTTGCGGTGCTGGCGCCGCTCGAGCACCGCCTCGAGCCCTGCGCACAGGGCCAGGGCGCTCTTGCCGGTGCCGGCCCGGCCGCCGAGGGACACGATGCCGATCTCGGGGTCCAGGAGCAGGTCGAGGGCGATCCGCTGCTCGGCACTGCGGCCGTGCAGGCCGAAGGCCTCCCGGTCGCCGCGGACGAGACGCACACGCTTCTCCGGCGTGACCCGGCCCAGGGCGCTCCCGCGGTCGGAGACGAGCACGAGACCGGTGTGACAGGGCAAATCGCGGGCGGCGTCGAGGTCGACGACGATCTCGTCGTAGAGCGCATTGAGGAGATCGGCGGCGACGTCGATCTCGGCCATGCCGGTCCAGCCCGACTCGACGACGAGCTCGGCGCGGTACTCCTCGGCAGCGAGGCCCACGGAGGAGGCCTTGACCCGCATCGGCAGGTCCTTGCTCACGAGCACGACGTCGTGGCCGTCCGCCGCGAGGTTGCGAGCGACGGCGAGGATGCGCGTGTCGTTGTCGCCGAGCTGGAAGCCGCTGGGCAGCACAGACAGGTCGGTGTGGTTGAGCTCGACGCGGATGCTGCCGCCGGAGTCGCCCACGGGAATCGCCTCGTCGAGGCGGCCGTGGCTCACGCGCAGGTCGTCGAGCAGCCGCAGCGCGGCTCGGGCGAAGTAGCCCAGCTCGGGATGAGTGCGCTTGGCTTCGAGCTCGGTCACCACCACGACAGGAACGACGACCTCGTGCTCGTCGAAGCGCAGCAGGGCATGCGGATCCGACAGGAGGACGGAGGTGTCGAGGACGAAGGTGCGACGAGCGGGCTTGCGTGAGCGGCTGCGCGCAGCGGGCACGAGGTCTCCTCGTCGTGCGCCGCGGCCCGAGGGTCCGACTGGCCGCCCCGGCGGGCAACCACGGCGCACCGTGTCCGGCGGGTCGGCCGGGTGCCTCCCCGTACGCCGGACCCTAGGACCGGCCGCGTGCGAGTCGAGCGCAACACGCCGGGGGCTCAGGTGAAGAAGAGGGGAATCCGGGGCGTATGTGGTTCAGCTCGACGGCGGACGCCGGCCGCCGTGCGCCGCTCGGCCTATGCGCCGTAGCGGCGATGGCGGGCGGCGTAGGCGCGCATGGCGCGCAGGAAGTCCACGTGCCGGAAGTCCGGCCAGTACGCCTCGCAGAAGTAGAACTCCGAGTGGGCGCTCTGCCAGAGCAGGAACCCGGACAGGCGCTGCTCGCCGGACGTGCGGATGACCAGGTCAGGGTCGGGCTGGCCGCGTGTGTAGAGGTGCTCGGCGATGTGCTCGACGTCGATCATCTGGGCGATCTCCTCGACCGAGGTGCCCTCCCTGGCGTGCTCGGTGAGCAGCGACCGCACGGCGTCGACGACCTCACGGCGCCCGCCGTAGCCCACGGCGACGTTGACCAGGATGCCGTCGATGTCGGCAGTGGACTCCGCCGCCTGCTTGAGCAGGCGCGCGGTGCGATCGGGTAGCAGGTCCAGGGCCCCCACGGGGTGGATGCGCCACCGGCCCGTCTCGGCCAGGCCGGTCACCGTCTCCTCGATGATCGCCTGGAGGGCCGCGAGTTCGGGTTCGGGCCGCGAGAGGTTGTCGGTGGAGAGCAGCCACAGCGTCACGACCTCGACGTCGGCCTCCTCGCACCAGCCGAGGAACTCCACGATCTTGGCCGCGCCCGCGCGGTGGCCCACGTCGCTGGCCGAGCCCTGGCTGGTGGCCCAGCGCCTGTTGCCGTCGAGGATGACCCCGACGTGGCGGGGGCGGCGGTCGGGTGGGATCTGGCGCAGCAGCCGGCGCTCATACGCGCCGTAGATGACGTCGGTCAGGCCCACCCCGACAGGCTAGTCCGGCCGGAGCCCCGTTCGGGCCCCGACGCGAACAGCGAGTGCGTCCTGCGTGGTCACGGGCGCGTCGCACGTGAACTGCCGGCACACGTAGGCGGCGGCTCGGCCGTCGACCAGGGGGCGGTCGCGCAGCAGGGGCACGTCGGAGCCCCCTGCCGCGCCGGACGCGGGACCCACGGCGACGACGAGCCCGGGCGCCGTGCCCATGAGCGCGACCCGGTGCAGAGCGCGCGTCTGAGGGTCCTGCGCTCCGCCCACGATCGCGACCTCGCGCGGGCCGTCGAGCAGCGCCTGCGCGGCAGCGAGGCCCCAGCCCACCCCGCGAGGTGCACGCGCGGCCAGGGCGGTGGCGATCCCCAGCGCGCGCTCGGCAGCGACGCGATGCTCGGTCACCCCCGTGTACGCCGCATAGGTGAGCAGGGCCTGCGCCGCGGCGAGCCATCCCGACGGCGCCGCGTTGTCCGCCGGGTCGCGCGGACGCAGCACCAGCCGCTCGGCATCGTCCGCGGTGTCGTAGAAGCCACCCTCGTCGTCGCGGAAGTGCGCGAGCACGACATCGAGGAGGATTCCCGCGAAGGCGAGCCACTCCTCCTCGCCCGTCACGGCGTAGAGGGCGAGGAATCCCTCGGCGACGTCCGCATAGTCCTCCAGCACCGCGTCGGTCGACCCCGGCCGCCCGTCGCGGGATGTGCGCACGAGGCGATCACCGTCCTGGCCCGTCGGGTCGGCCACGCCGCCCTCGTCGGGCTGCAGGGCGCCGAGGTGCACGGCCAGGAGCAGGTCGGCCGCCCCGCGGGCCGCCTCGATCCACTCGGGCTCATCGAGGAGAGCCCCCGCCTCGGCGAGTGCGGCGATCGCCAGGCCGTTCCACGCTGCCACGACCTTGTCGTCGCGGGCAGGGGGCACGCGCAGCGCGCGCGCCTCGAAGAGCTGCCGGCGGATGCGCGCCCACCGCTTCGGATCGTCGGGGTCGCGAAGCAGTTGCAGGGTGGAGGTGCCGTGCTCGAAGGTGCCCGCGGGCGTGACCTCGAGCAGTGCTGCGGCCCAGCGGCCGTCATCCTCGCCCAGCACCTCGATGAGCTGCGCGGGAGTCCACGCGTAGAACTTGCCCTCCACTCCCTCGCTGTCGGCGTCCCAGGCCGCGGCGAATCCGCCCTCGGGCGTGCGCATGTCGCGCAGCAGGAAGTCGGCCGTCTCGCGCACGACACGCTCGGCGAGCGGATCACCGGTGAGCCGCCACCAGTGCAGGTAGACCCGCAGGAGCAGGGCGTTGTCGTACAGCATCTTCTCGAAGTGCGGCACGACCCACGCGTCGTCGACGGAGTAGCGCGCGAAGCCGCCGCCGAGCTGGTCGTAGATCCCCCCGCGGGCCATGGCCTCGCAGGTGCCCTGCACCATGGCCAGCGCCTCGTTCCGGGAGGGGCCTTCGGCGCCCGCAGCGTGGCGCAGGAGGAACTCCAGCACCATCGACGGAGGGAACTTCGGCGCGCGACCGAATCCCCCGCGCGAGGCGTCGTAGGACTGGCGCAGGGAGGCGACCGCGGCCTCGAGGTGCGCGGTCGACGGCGGCGTGCCCTCGGAGGACACGGCCCGCTCGCGCTCGGCGAGGGCCTTGGTGATCCTCTCGGCGGCCCCCGCGACCTCGTCGCGTCGATCGCGCCACGACGCGTTGATCGCGGTGAGCAGTTGCGGGAATGACGGCATTCCGTGCCGTGGCTGGGGCGGGAAGTAGGTCCCCGCGTAGAAGGGCCTGCCGTCCGCGTCGGCGAAGACGCTCATCGGCCAGCCACCGTGCCCGGTGAGCGCAACCGTCGCGTCCATGTAGACGGAGTCGACGTCGGGGCGCTCCTCGCGGTCGACCTTGATGCTGACGAAGTTCTCGTTGAGGAGCTGTGCGATCGCCTCGTCCTCGAAGGACTCGTGCGCCATGACATGGCACCAGTGGCAGGCCGAGTAGCCGACGGAGATGAAGACGGGCACCCCGCGGCGCCGCGCCTCATCGAAGGCCTCCTCGCACCACTCCCACCAGTCCACCGGATTGTCGGCGTGCTGCTGCAGATAGGGAGAGGTGGAGTCGGCGAGGCGGTTGGCCATGGGAGGAGTCTGCTCCTCCGGGCGCGAAACCTGCAGAAACCCCCACCTCACGGGTCGCCGACTCCGTCATGCGGCCCTAGCATCCGGGCCAGCGGGGTCGGGTACCCCGGAGGACTCGCGGGCCTCATCACGGTCACCTGCGCCACACAGATCAACAGATGAAAGGCCGAGAAGCCATGCTGTCGAGCACCTCATGCTGCAATCCCAAGGAACTCGCGAACTCGCACCTGAGCCCGGCGCTCGCGCAGGCACCGGAGCAGGCGACGCCCGCGCGCCACGGAGCATCCCGCCCCACCGGTGCGACCGCCGACCTCCTCGTCGTCGGCGACATCGTCACGAACAACCCGGCCGCGCCCACGGCCGAGGCCATGGCGATCTCGGGCGGCAAGATCATCGGGATCGGATCCCAGTCCGATATCGAGGGGCTCGTCACCGCATCGACCACGACGCTGAAGCCGGGCGGCTTCATCCTCCCCGGGCTCATCGATCCGCACATGCACATTTGGACCTCGCTGCTCACCTACCCCAACATCGACCTCGCGCACGAGCAATGCCCCACGCTCGACGACGCAGTGGCGGCCATCAAGGCGGCGGTGGCGAAGGCACCCGCTGGCCAGCCCGTGTGCTTCAAGAACTTCGATCCCAGCCTCTATCCCGGTGAGCCGGTGCTCACCCGCGCCACGCTCGACCAGATCGCACCCGACAACCCCGTCCTGGTGTGGAACGCCTCGGGCCACTTCATGTACGTCAACAGCAAGATGTTCGAGGCCGCGGGCATCACCGACAACACCCCCGATCCGCCCGGAGGCACCTTCGAGCGAGCGGACGGCAAGATGACCGGCGTCGTCGGGGAGCCCCCCGCGGAGCAGCTCATCCTCAAGGGCCTCCCCCAGCCGTCCATGACCGACATCGCGAAGTACATCCGCGAGATCCTCACCGCGTGCGCCGCCCAGGGCGTGACATCGGTGCGCGAGGCGGCGACCGGTGCTCTCGCGGGGCCGAAGGAACTCGCTCTCCTGCACCAGCTCAATGCCCAGGCGCGGTTCCCCGTGCGCGTGTCGACGGCGCAGTTCGCCGTGCTGCCCGGGCACACGCCCGTCGAGGTTGCGGCCATGTGGAAAGCCTCGGGGGTTACCCCCTTCAGCGGCGACGAGATGCTGCGCGCCGACGCGTGGAAGGTCGTCTCCGACGGCTCCAACCAGGGGCGGTCCGGCTACTTCCTTCAGCCCTACCTCGGCGAGGACAACGGCGGCAAGGCCGACTACACCCCCGAGTCCCTGCGCGTCGCACTCAAGGCCGGCCTCGACGACGGCTGGCAGGTCATGGTGCACACCAACGGCGACGCGGCCGTGGAGTTCGCCCTCGAGGCCTTCGAGGAGATCCTGCCGGCGTACGGCGACCAGGACCTGCGCCATCGCCTCGAGCACTGCTCGTTCACGATGGACGACCAGCTCACTCGCATGGCAGCACTCGGCATCTCCCCGAGCTTCCTGATGAACCACCTCTACTACTGGGGCGCGGCCTTCCGCGACACCATCCTCGGTCCCAAGCGGGCAGGGCGCCTCGACCGCGTCGCCTCGGCGTACGCCGCCGGGCTGCGGCCGTCACTGCACTCTGACTACAACGTCACCGCCGTCCACCCGCTGCTCAGCGCACGCACCGCCGTGCTGCGCCGCACGAAGGCGGACAACCAGGTGCTGAACGCGGCGGAGTGCGCGACGCCCGAGCAGGCCCTCGCCGCGATCACGACGCATGCCGCCTGGCAGATCCACGCCGATGACCGCGGCTCGCTGGAGGTCGGCAAGGCAGCGGACTTCGGGATCGCCGACGGCAATCCCTGGGGCTCGGATCCGTCCAGCTGGGCCGACATCGCCTTCCAGGCGACGTACGTCGACGGGGTGGAGGCCTGGCATGCCTAGCGCGCGCAAGCCCCTCGTCCCACTGCTCTTCCTGGGGCTGCTCGCCGCCATCCAGTCGGCCGACCCCAACATCTCGTCGTCGGCTCTGCTCACCGCGGGCAAGGCGCTCGACATGGGCACGCTGTCCGCTCTCGCCGCCAGCATCAGCACGTTCGTCCTCGCGGCCACGGTCATCACGACCGGCATGATGGCGGATCGACTGGGGCGGCGGAAGATCCTCATCGCCGCGCTTCTGCTGAGCGCCGCGAGCGACCTCATCGTCGCCCTCGCCCCGGACGTGTACGTCTACCTCTTCGGCCGCGCGCTGGCGGGCGTGGGGCTGGGCGCGGTGTTCGGCGCAGCTTTCGCCTACGTGAGGACCTTCGCGACAGGCAAGGGCGGCCTGCCGGCCGCGCTCGGACTCTTCACCGCTGCGTCGAGTCTGTTCACCCTGGTGATCACGTTCCTCGGCTCATCGCTCGTGGGCGTGGACTGGCGGCTGGCCTACGTCGTCGTGCCCGCGCTCAGCCTCGTGAGCATCGTGCTCGCATTGGCGCTCCTGCCCAAGGACGGCCCGCGCGCGGCGCATCAGGGATCCTGGGACTTCACCGGCCAGCTGCTCCTCGCGGTGGGCATCATCGTCTTCCTCTACGGCGTCTCGCATGCCACCAACGGCCTCACCTCGCCGCTGACCGTCATCCCCGTGCTTGTCGGTGCGGCGATCCTCGGGGCATTCGCGCTGTGGATGCGTAAGAAGGGCGAGGAGGGGGTCTTCCCCATCCGCCTGTTCCGGGAGCCCGTCTTCATCGCGGCGATCCTCGTCGGCCTGGTCTTCAACTTCAGCAATGGCGTGCTGCTGCTGTCCTTCAGCAACCTCTTCCAGTACGCCAACGACCTCAAGGGGCTGTCGCTGTCCCTCATGCAGATGCCCTTCCTGCTGGCGGGCATCGTCGCGGCCCTAGTGGTGGGGCGGATGCGGGGCGCAGGTCGCATCTCGCAGCGTGGAGCCGTGCTAGTCGGCACCATCGTCCTCGCAGGCGGCCTCGCACTGTTCGCCGTCACGGCGATGTCGCGTCCCTCGAACGTGCTCGTCTTCCTGCCGGCCCTCATCATCACCGGCTTCGGCCTCATCATCCCCGCGATCCCCTACGGCGGCCTGTTCCTCCAGGAGGCGGACGAGAAGCACTACGGGGCGGTGTCATCGTCGCGCACCACGGTCGGCCAGTTCTGGTACGCCCTCGGCCTGGCCGGCTCCACTGTGCTCATCGACGGGCTCACGCGCAACGCCGTGAGCAACAAGCTGGGACCCTCGGCAGGGACCGAGCTCGAGCAGTGGTCGGCCACGGGCGGCACGCCCAGCAACTCGTCTCTCCTGCCCGATGCGGCCTTCGCCTTCAGCGCCTCGTTCGCGGTCACCATGGTGGTGCTCGCGGTGACCGTCGTCATCGCCGGAGTGGCCGCCTGGCTGCTGCTCAAGCGCTTCCAGCACGAGGATCCGCCACACACGTCTGACGCCCACCCGCACGTCGAGACGGCAGCCTGAAGCGGGAGTAGCCTCTGCACGTGCGCAGGATCATCGAGGCTTCCCGCTACGTTGTCGTACTTCCCTCGCTGGGCGCGCTCTTCGGCGGACTCATCCTCATCATCATCGGCCTGTGGGACATGGGCGCGGCAGCCATCAAGCTCGTCCAGCCCAACGTCGACCTCAAGGAGTCCGTCGTCTCGGTGCTCGCCGCCGTGGACACCCTGCTGCTGGCGACCGTCCTGCTGGTGATCGGCTACGGGCTCTATGAGCTCTTCGTCGACGAGCACCTGCAACTGCCGGAGTGGCTGCAGATCCACTCGCTGGACGATCTCAAGGGCAAGCTGATCGGTGTCGTCGTCGCCGTGGTGGCGGTGGTCTTCCTCGGCGAGCTCGTGGAGGGCAAGGACGCGGAGGCGACGATGATGACCGGCATCGGGGCGGGTGCGCTCGTGCTGGCCCTGGCCGCCTTCTCCTATGCCACGCGCTCGGCCGGCAAGCCCGACAAGAGCTCCTCCGCCGCCTCTCCGGGTGAGTCCGGCGACAAGTAGGGTTCCGCGCATGTCTGACCACGGTGCGTGCGCGCCCAGGGTCATCGCCTACCAGGGCGAGCCCGGCTCCAACTCCGATGCCGCCAGCCGCGAGGTCTACCCCGATCTCGAGCGGCTGCCCTGCGCGACCTTCGAGGACGTCTTCGCCGCCATCGAGGAAGGCCAGGCCGACCTGGCCATGATCCCCGTAGAGAACTCGATCGCCGGTCGGGTGGCGGACATCCACCACCTGCTGCCCGAGTCGGGCCTGCACATCGTCGGCGAGCACTTCATGCCGATCCACTTCGCCCTGCTCGCCGTCCCGGGCGCCACCGAGGCCGGCATCACGACCATCCGCAGCCACTCCCATGCGCTCGGGCAGTGCCGACAGTTCATCCGCGAGCACGGCTGGCGCTCGGTCGTCGCCGATGACACCGCCGGGGCCGCGCGGGAGATCGCCGAGGCGGGCGACCCGGCGGTGGCAGCGCTCGCACCCGCGCTAGCCGCCGAGCTCTACGGGCTCGATGTTCTCGCGCGCGATGTCGAGGACGAGCACCACAACACCACGCGCTTCCTCGTCCTCGCCCGCGAGGCGACGGTCCCGCCTGCCGATGCGGGCCCGATGATCACGACCTTTGTCTTCCGCGTGCGCAATGTCCCGGCCGCGCTCTACAAGGCGATGGGCGGCTTCGCCACGAACGGCGTCAACATGACCAAGCTGGAGAGCTACCAGCTCGGCGGCACCTTCTCCGCGACGCAGTTCTACGCCGACGTCGAGGGCCACCCCGACGAGCGGCCGTTGGCGCTCGCTCTCGAGGAGCTCGCGTTCTACACGGCGTACCTGCGGGTGCTCGGCACCTACCGCGCGAGCCCCTTCCGCGACAGCGTGAGCGAGGGCTAGGCCCGAGTCTCGCCCATCGTGATCGCGACGACACCGATCACGACGATGACGATGCCCGAGACGGTGAGCAGGCTGAGCCGCTCGCTGAAGATCAGCCAGCCGCCGATGGCGGCCCCGACAGTGCCCAGGCCGGCCCACAGCGCGTAGGCCGGGCCTACGTCGAGCGTCTTGAGCGCGAAGGCCAGAAGCGTGAAGGCGAGACCGTAGCCCGCCACCACCGCGACCGACGGCCACAGGCGTGAGAAGCCGTCACTGGCCTTGAGCGAGAGCGTGCCTACGACTTCCGCGGCGATGGCAAGCACCAAGAGCACCCAGGCCATCGCTGCTCCTCACTGCGTCCTCACTGCGCGATCGACCCTGACAGGCGACCGTGATGACGTCGTAGGGGAGCAGCCAAGCATTCGGGCAGAGCACGCTGAGCGGCAGGGTCCCCCGCCCAGGGCGAATGCGACATGGGCCTCGACGACACCGCAGACGATGCGCTACTGCTCCTCGTCGAGAGAACGTGCCGAGAGGGACTGGATCCGTGGCTCGCGCTCACCCGTGAGGAGCACGTCGAGCTCGACTCGACCTCTGTCCGTCGCCACCGCCCAGCGGGCATGCGCGGGACTGCGCGACGTGACGCTCGATGCGTCGCGGCTCACCGTCCCCGCTCGTAGCGACTGCCATGCCTGGCGGCGCTCCGCGCGCGCCTGGTCGAGGTCGAGGTTGATCGCCGCCATCGCGTCGAGAGCGGCGTCGTCCCAGTGCGACAGCAGCTGCTCGGCGAGTGCCATGGCCTGCTCGGTCTGCGGCCAGAGCCGGTCGACGGCCCGCACGCGCGCGGCCTCGTGGGCCTCGTCGGCCACGATGGCCGCAAGTGCATCGGCGCACGCCAGCCGCATCGGGGCGTAGGTGCGGTTGGCAAGGGCGACCACGGCCCACCTCGTGTCGGGATGCCAGCGCATGTGCGACCCGTAACCGGGATACCCCCCGCTGTGGTGGATGAAGCGACCCAGGTCCGGATGGTCGGTCACGCGCAGGCCCAGGCCATAGGAGTCGAAGGAGCCCTCCGGCCCCGGCCCCACCGCGACGTGAGGGCGCTGCATCTCCCGGCGCGACCACCGCGACAGCGGACCGTCGTCGGGAGCATCGGACCATGCCCCCTCGAGAAAGGCGATCCATGTCGCGAGGTCGTCTACCGTGCTCCACAGGCCGCCCATCGGACTGAACGCACCCGAGGGACCTTCTCGCTGCTCGACGAGCGTCCCGCCGGTGGGGTGCATCCCCGTCACGCGCTCCGTCGTCGACGTCACGTCGAAGGTCGATGACGTCATGCCGAGCGGGTCGAGCAGGCGCGTGCGCACGACGTCGCGGTAGTCCTGGCCGGTGACCTCTGCGATGACCCTGCCGAGGAGCGCATAGCCGATGTTGGCGTACTCGAAGTCCATGCCCGGGGGGCGGCAGAAGGTGAGGCCGCCGGCGACGAGGGCGTCGAAGGCGTCGAGCGGCAGCGACTCCTGGCGGTCGCCCCACGGATCGTCCGTGGGGAACCCGCCGGTCATCGCGAGCAGGTGCGCCACGCGCAAGGGCGGTGACGCCGCGGGAAGCCCGATGCTGGCGGCCCACGGCAGGATCTCGGCGACAGGCGCGTCCAGCGTGAGCAGGCCATCGTCGCGCAGGGAGAGCACCGTGGCCGCCGTGAAGCTCTTCGTCATCGACGCGATGCGGAAGGCAGCGGAGACCGGAGCGCTGGGATGGCCGACGGTGCCGGTGTGCACGAGCGCACCGCCGAGCATCAGGCCGTAGGCGATGACCGGGACGTCGTGCGCCTGCCTCGAGCGGGCCATGTGCTCATCGAGGATGCCCGCTGCGCCGGCGACGTCCACGACGCGACGCTAGTCGAAGGTCCCGAAATGCCCCCGCAGGGTCCCGAAGTCCCCTAGGGTCCGGGTCTAACAGATGCACGTCGCGCGCGAGGAGGACCCCCATGACCTTCGGCCAGTCCGTCAAGTACGTCTTCAGCAACTACGCGACCTTCCAGGGCCGGGCCTCGCGCTCGGAGTTCTGGTGGTGGTACCTCTTCACCACCATCATCGGCTTCATCCTCTTCATCCCTGCCCTCCCGTGGTACTTCGAGCTGCTCAACACTTCGGTCAGCGCGGGCGGCACCGTGACGATGCCGGCCCTGTCCGGTCTGGCCACCCTGGGCCTGGTGCTGTCCCTGATCTGGTCACTGGCGATCCTGGTCCCGAACATCGCCGTGGCCATCCGGCGCCTCCATGACACGGACAGGTCCGGCTGGTGGCTGCTGCTGTGGTTCCTCAGCTGCTGCTTCGGCATCGGCGCGATCATCCTCATCATCTTCTGGGTGCTCCCCAGCACGCCCGGCCCCAACCGCTTCGGCGAGGGGCCCGAGCGCGCCGCCTGAGGCCCCGACATGCGAGCGGGCGCCGGTCTAGGACACTAGGCCGGTGCCCGCTCGCCTTGTCATCATCGGATCCGGCGAGACCTCGCCGACCATGGTCAAGGTGCATCGCGAGATCCTCGCCGCCGCGGGCCCCGGGCCTGCGGCCATGCTCGACACGCCCTTCGGCTTTCAGGCCAATGCCGATGACCTCACCGACAAGATCAGCGAGTACTTCCGCGACTCCGTGGGTGTCGACGTCTCCGTGGCGTCCTGGCGCCGGCGCGATGAGCCGGCTGCCGCCCGCGAGCGGGCCCTGGCGCTGCTCGGCCGCGCCTCCTGGGCCTTCGCCGGGCCCGGCAGCCCGTCCTACGCCCTGCGCCAGTGGGCCGGCACCCCCATGCCCGCCGCTCTCGCCGAGATCGTGCGCCGTGGCGGGTCACTCGTCATGGGAAGCGCGGCCGCCGTGACCGTCGGTGCCGCCGCGCTTCCGGTCTACGAGATCTACAAGGTCGGCGACGAGGCGAGCTGGCTACCGGGCCTAGACCTGCTCGGCGCCCTCACCGGCATCCAGGCGGCGGTCATCCCGCACTACGACAACCGCGAGGGGGGCCGCCACGACACCCGCTTCTGCTACATGGGCGAGAAGCGTCTTCTCGAACTGGAGGGCATGCTGCCCGACGGCGTTGGCGTCCTCGGCGTCGACGAGCACACCGCGGTGCTCATCGACGTCCTGTCGGGAGCCGTCGAGGTGCGCGGCGCAGGCGGCCTGACCCTGCGCTACCGCCACCGCGAGAGCGTCGTCCCCGCAGGCGAGACCACGACCCTCGATGCCATGGCCGAAGCACTTCGCGGCGAGGCCGGTGCCGCGGTGGGCGCAGCCACGCCGGCGCGCCCCGCCGAGGCGGCGGCACCTGCGGTGGCTCCCTCTGCCGGACTGCGCGCGGATGCCGAGGCCCGACGTGCCGCCTTCGATGCGGCGCTCGCGGAGGCCGACACCGACCGCGCGCTCGAGGAGGCGCTGGGCCTCGAGCAGGACATCCACTCCTGGAGCGCTGACACCCTGCAGAGCGACGACATCGACGTCGCTCGGGCGACCCTGCGTGCGATGCTCGTGGACCTTGCCTCCGCTGCACGCACGGGCCTGCGCGACGAGCGCGAGGTGATCGGCCCGTTCATCGAGATCGCCCTGCGCGCGCGGCAGCGCGCGCGCGAGGCCAAGGACTTCGCAGCGAGCGACGCCGTGCGCGACGGGCTCATCGCCCTGGGCATCGAGGTGCGGGACTCCCCCGACGGAGTCTCGTGGGAGCGCCCGACACCCTGAGGCTCAGCCCTCGCTAATCAGGGCGACGACGCCGCTGATGGTGCCGACGTAGACAGATCCGTCCGGTCCGACGTATCCAGCCGCGTAGTGGTTGTTCAGGAGCGGACCCAACCCGGCCAGCCGGCGCCAGCGCACCTCGCCGGTCCAGGCGTCGACGGCCGTGAACCACCACGCGTCCGTGCCGAGAGCGCTGGGCTCCTTCGTGTAGGTGAGGACCGCGCCATCTGCCAGGACTCCCTTGGAGACCAGGGAGGGGATCGTGATGTCCTCGGACTCCCAGGCGAGGTCGCACCCGGTCGACGTGACATCGACGCGGGCGAGGCCCGGCACCGTGGAGTGACCGCCGGCCACTGCCGTCACCGAGTAGCCGTAGTTGCTCTCGACGACCAGGGAGTCTCCGAGCGCGATCAGTGAGTTCTCGGTCGCGCTCGTCCCGTCGGCGAAGACCGGGACGGCGCACCACTCCACCGGACCGGAGCCGCTCACGTCGTAGACGACCACCCGCATGCGCGGGTCGGCGTTGTCCGTGATCGCAACGAAGCGGCCCTCGGGGCCGAAGACCGTGGGGGTCGTGCCCGATGCGCGGCTGGTCTGCCCGGGCTTCAGGCGCACGCCGCGGTCGTAGGGCACCTGCCAGGTGACCACCGGGGCACCCTCGGCCACGTCCAGCCGGAGGAGCTCCGCGCCCGTCACGACGTAGGCACCGCCGCCTTCGATGACGGCGAATGAGTTCTCGATGTCGACGGGGGTGCGTCCTGGTCCGGCGAGAAGCGATCGCGCGATCCCCGTCGCCGGATCGAGGATGCCGATGGTCCCCTGGCGTCCGACGAACCACAGCAGCCCAGTCCAGTCGGGGACGACCGACGTGATCCCCTCCCCTGGCTGCAGCGACCCGGTGACGTCGAAGTCGTCGACGAGCTCGAGGTCACGGGCATCGAAGCGCGCGATCACCCCGCCGGGCAGCGGCGTGACCAGTCGCTGATCGGCGTCAAGCACGGCATAGCCACCGCCGGAGAAGTTCGTGAGCGCATCGGCAGCGAGGGCGCGGGAGGCCAGGCGCCGCTCGGCGAGCGGCGCGAGCGTGCGGGGATCGAGGATGTAGGCGCGCACCTCGGTCGGGCTCACGCACACGGCCACGACGTCGCCTCGGTCATTCCACAGCAGGGAGGCGCAGTCCCCGCCGGCGAAGAACGAGGCAACCGAAGACGAGGCCGGATCGGGCAGGCGCACGCCGGAGTAGGAGTCCGTCATCCAGGCGTCGTTGTGGATCGTGGCCCACTCACCCGCCGCGAGAGCGGGATTCTGCGGCGCTGGGTCCGCCGCTATTGGCCGGCCCGCGGTCGACTCGTCCTGGAGCTGCGGCACCCACGGCGGCCGGGGGAACTGCGGGATCCCCGTGCCCGGCAGCACGGCGACGGCGGCGACGAGAACGTAGGCGCCCAGGACGCCCGCGACCGCAGGTCCGACCCCGATGACAGGACCGCGCGGTTCACGCGCTCGGGCGAGGAGCACCACGAGCGCGACGAGCGCCACTCCCATGGTGACGAGCGCGACGGGCCGGGGCACCCAGGACGCGACGGTCACCGGCCAGGCGCGCGTCAGGGCGAGAGCAGCCATTGCGGAGATGGCGGTGAGCGCCACGACAGCGGGGCGCCGACGACCGCGCACGATGCCGGGGATCGCTGCCCAGGTAGCGACCACCAGCGCGGCGGCGACGATGATGAGCAGGCCTGCGACGGAATACGTCGGCGCGCCCGCGCGGATGCCGGATGCGATCGCTCCGCCACCCACCCAGAAGGCGGTCGCCAGCGCCACGGGCGATGTCGCCGTGGCGGCAGCCACGCCGACGAGGACCGCCACCGCGATCGACGACCTCACGCCCATTGGGTCATTGTGGCCCCCGGACACCGCAGGCGGGCGGCGTCTAGTGTGACGCCATGGCCTACGACGTGAATCGCCTGCGCGCCCGGGTCCCCGGCCTGAGCGAGGGCGCCGCCCACTTCGACGGCCCCGGAGGCACCCAGGTGCCCGACGAGGTCGCCGATGCCGTCTCGCAGACGCTGCGCGCCGCGGTCTCCAACCGAGGCCGAGGCACGGCGGCCGAGCGCCGCGCGGACGACATCGTCACGGGAGCGCGCCAGGCGATGGCCGATCTGCTCGGCGCCGACCCGCGCGGCATCGTCTTCGGTCGCAGCATGACCCAGATCACGATGGACATCGCGCGCACTCTGGCGCAGGACTGGGGACCGGGCGACGAGGTCGTCGTGAGCCGACTCGACCACGACGCGGACGTGCGGCCGTGGGTGATCCACGCCGAGCGTGCCGGTGCGACCGTCCGGTGGGCGGAGTTCGACCCTGCGACGGGCGAGATGGCACCCGATCAGGTGCTTCGCCACGTCACGCCGCGCACGCGACTGGTCGCACTCACCGGCGCGTCCAACCTCATCGGGACGCGGCCCGATCTCACTGCCATCGGCGTCGGAGTGCATGAGCACGGCGCCCTGTTCTACGTCGATGGCGTGCACCTGACCGCCCACGCCCCCGTCGATATCGCCGCCATCGGCTGCGACTTCTACGCGTGCTCCCCCTACAAGTTCCTTGGACCCCATCTGGGCGTCGTCGCGGCCTCACCTGACCTCCTCGAGACCCTGCACCCCGACAAGCTCCTGCCCGCAACCAACGTCGTGCCCGAGCGATTCGAGCTCGGCACCCTGCCGTATGAACTGCTCGCCGGGGTCACCGCCGCGGTCGACGTGCTCGCAAGCCTCGTCGACGCGCCGGGGGACCGTCGCTCGCGCATCCTGGCGTCGATGACCGCACTCGAGGACTACGAGGACTCCCTGCACGCGCGCATGCGCGAGGGACTGGAGTCCATCCCCGGCATTCGCCTCTACAGCAACGCCAAGCACCGCACTCCCACGGAGACGTTCACCATCGACGGCCACGCGCCGGCGGACATCTCGGCTCACCTCGCGGCCCGCGGCGTCAACGCCCCCGCGGGCAACTTCTACGCCCTCGAGGTGTCGCGCTGGCTCGGGCTCGGCGATGCCGGGGGCGTGCGCGTCGGACTCGCCCCCTACACCCATGACGACGATGTCGACCGGCTCATCGACGGCCTTCGCGACCTGACGGCCTGACCCCACCTGGAGGACCCATGCTCGCCGCTGCCGCCACCGCGATCAGCCCCGACGACCCCCTGTCGGCGCTCACCGTGGGCGAGTTCCCCGATCCCGAGCCCGCGGACGGCTGGGTGCGCGTCTCGGTGCGCGCCGCTGCACTCAACCACCACGACCTGTGGAGCCTGCGCGGCGTGGGACTGTCCGCCGACCGCCTGCCCATGATCCTCGGCTGCGACGCCGCGGGCGTCCTCGATGACGGCACCGAGGTGATCGTGTACGCGGTCGTCGGGGACCCGGCGGCAGGACACGGCGACGAGACGCTCGACCCGCGACGTTCGATGCTGTCCGAGGTCTATCCGGGCACGCTCGCGGAGTACGTCTGCGTCCCCGGGCGCAACGTCCTTCCCAAGCCGGCCGCACTCGACTTCGCCTCGGCCGCCTGCCTGCCCACGGCGTGGCTCACGGCGTACCGCATGCTCGCGACCAAGGCGCAGGTCCAGCCCGGGCAGACCGTCCTCGTGCAGGGAGTGGGCGGCGGCGTCTCGACAGCCGCGATCCAGCTTGCCAAGCAGATGGGTGCACGCGTGTGGGCCACGAGCCGCGATGAGGCCAAGCGCGCCTTCGCGATCGAGCTCGGCGCCGACGAGGCCTTCGAGCCCGGTGCCCGGCTGCCCGAGCGCGTGGACGCGGTGATGGAGAGCGTGGGCGAAGCGACGTGGTCGCACTCGCTCAAGTCGCTGCGACCCGGAGGACGGCTGGTGGTCTGCGGCGCCACGAGCGGGCCCAACCCTCCCGCTGACCTCAACCGCGTCTTCTTCCTCCAGCTCGAGGTGCTCGGGTCCACCATGGGCACGCGCGAGGAGTTCGCCGATCTCATCGACCTGGTGGTGGCATCAGGCATCCGGCCGACGATCTCCGCCACCTACCCCCTCGCTGACGCACGGCAGGGCTTTGCCCAGATGGCCGACGGCGACGTGCTCGGCAAGATCGTCCTGCTCACCGGCTCATGAGACTGCTCCCCGGTCCCGCCGAGGGCGCCATCGCCGTCACGGTGACGTCGCTGCAGACCACCTCGGCCGACCAGGTCATCGCCACGGGTGACCATCCCGACGGCGCGGACTGGCATCGGGTCGACGAGGCGAAGGCCGAGCGCTCCCGCGACTTCTATCGTCGCGTCGGGGAGCCATGGCACTGGGTGGATCGCCTGGAGTGGGACGACGATGAGTGGCGCGAGTGGACAGACCGCACCCAGCACCATCTCCTCGTCTGCCGCCAGGACGGCACCGACGTCGGCTACGCCGAGCTCGAGCAGCAGGCCGACGGGGACGTGGAGATCGCCTACTTCGGCCTGCTGCCCGAGGCGATCGGCCGCGGCCTCGGACGCTGGTGGCTGTCCGAGGTGCTGGCCGAGGCCTGGCGGCTGCCGGGGACACGTCGCGTCTGGGTCCACACGTGCACCCTCGATGGCCCCGCCGCCCTGGCGACGTACCAGGGACGCGGACTGCGCGCCTACGCCAGCGAGGTCGAGTGGCGCATGCCCGACCGTGATGCTCCTGCGCCTAGGCTGACCCCGTGAGCGACCAGCAGCCACCCCCGGCCGAGGGCGAGCAGCCCGACGCGTCCGCGGCACCGACGCCTCCCACTCCGCCGGCACCGACGCCGACGCCACCCGCGCCGCCCGCTCCTGCTCCCCCACCACCCGCGGCTCCCATGCCCCCCGCAACGCCCCCGCCCGCGTATCCACCACAGACGCCAACGCCTCCTGCGCCGGGCGCCTACGCCTACGCGCAGCCTCCTGCGTACCCGGCGAAGCCCAAGACCAACGGCCTCGCGCTGGCCTCGATGATCCTCGGCATCCTCGGCGTCACCATCGGCCTGTGCCTGATCGCCTTCCCCGTGATGCCGATCCTCGCGGTGGTCTTCGGCCACATCGGGCTGAATCAGATCCGCAAGACGGGCGCGCAGGGACGAGGCTTTGCCATCACCGGGCTGGTCACGGGCTACATCGGGATCGCACTCGCCGCGCTGTGGCTCATCGGCCTCATCATCGGCACCTTCAGCTCGCCGATGATGACGTTCTGACACGCGTCTCACTCAAGGCTGATCGATGACGCGCCGCGGGCTCACGCTCTTCATTGCGCTGTCGATCATCTGGGGCACGCCCTATCTCTTCATCCGCATCGCGGTGGAGTACGTCGAGCCGTCGGTCATGGTGGCCCTGCGCGTCGGCCTGGCCGCGCTGCTGCTGCTGCCCGTGGCCCTCGCGCGCGGGCAATTCCGGGGCATCCGGCCCTACCTGCCCTGGATCGGGCTCTTCGGGCTCGTCGAGATCACCGGGCCCTTCCTCATGCTGGGCTACGCCGAGACACAGCTCACCAGCTCGACAACAGCGCTGCTCATCGCCGCAGTCCCCATCGTGGCGGCAGTCCTCGCCCGATCGCTCGGGCTCGACGCACGACTCGGCGGTATGCGCGTGCTCGGCCTCGGCGTCGGCATCAGCGGCGTGGCCATCCTCGTCGGACTCGACATCCCCGGTGACCAGTGGTGGGCCGTGGGGGCAGCCGCGATCACGGTCGTGGGCTACGCGCTCGGCCCCATCATCATCTCCACCAAGCTCGCCGATGCGCCGCCCCTGGCCGTCATCAGCCTCGCCCTCGCCGCCAATGCCCTCCTCTACGCACCGCTCGCGTGGGTGCAGCGGCCTACGACGCCGGTGCCGGCGGTGGCATGGTGGTCCATCGTCGTGCTCGGCGTGGTGGCCACCGCGATCGCCTTCCTCATCTTCTTCGCACTGGTCGCCGAGGTCGGGCCCTCGCGCATGACCGTGATCACCTTCGTCAATCCCGCGGTCGCGGTGCTCCTCGGAGTGATCGTGCTCTCCGAGCCCATCACCTGGGGGCTCGTGCTGGGCTTTCCCCTCGTGCTGCTCGGCTCCTACCTCGCCACTCGACCGGATCGCAATCCGGCGGCGCGCGTGGAGGACGCCCCGCACGCGTGAGCGTGAGTCACGCCGAGGCGGCGAGCCTCTCGCGGACGCTTCGCGTGACGTAGTGGTCGGCGAAGAAGGATGCGAAGGGGATCGTGCCGGCGAGAAGGACCGCGACGGTGCGCACCACGCTGAAGCGCATCCGGAAGCAGACGTCCAGGCCGGTCGCGACGTAGAGGACGTAGAGCCACCCGTGGGCTTGCCATCCCAGCGCGTAAATCGTCGCGAGGATGCCCTCATCGGTGAGGCCGAAGGCGTACTTCAGGGGCAGGAAGATCACCGACATGACCGCGAGGAGCACCCCGGTCACCCACGCCATGATGCGAAAGCGCAGGAGTGCGCCACTCAGACCGCTCATGCGTCCAGGCTATCCGGAGTGCGGCGCACCACCCACAGCCACCACATGACCCATACGAAGCCGGCGAAGACGAACCACTGCAGGGTGTACGCCGCGTTCTGGAGCGGGAAGGGCACGTCGGCGGTCTGCACCGTCAGGGGCACCGGCAGGGGAGCCGGCTCGGATGGCGGATCCTGGCGGGAGAGCACGAGGACGAGGGACACGACCGGAGTGCCCCAGGCGCGCTCGATCTCCTCCCGCGAGACTGCAACGAGGAGTCCATCGGGCCGACGGGCCTGCTCGGCGTAGAACGCCTCGAAGGGCTGCAGCGCGCCCTCGAGGCGCACCGGGCCCGCCGGCACCGCCAGTGCAGGACTGTTCGGCGAGTCGACCCAGCCGCGGATCACCGCGACAGTCGTCCCCTCCACCAGGAAGGGAGCCACGACCCACTCCCCCGCGCGCCCGTCGAGCGAGCGCTGGGCGACCAGCAACTGCTCCGCATCGGCATACGCGCCGGTTGCCGTGGCGGGACGGCCCACCGACGTCGCAGGGAACCCCTCGATGTCCGCGGCCTCGAGCACCGGGATGGGAGCAGCGACCGCCGCTCGCTCGGCCTCGACGATGTCGAGCGTGCGCGATCCCTGCCAGAGACCACCGGCGACGCACAGGGCCGACAGCACCACGGCGAGCAGGGTGAGCGCGACCAATCGCGCGCTGACCGGCATGTCAGCGCGTCGGTGGCTCGTCAGCCCCGGACTCGCCGGAGCCCCGCTCCTCAGCCTCTTCCGTGTAGCGCGCGTCCGCGGCGCGCTCCTCATCGCCCGGGCCGGAGGGCAGGTTGGGATTCACCTTGCCGATCTGCTTGCGCATGGACCGGTAGAGCAACACGATCGCGATGACCAGGAAGACGAACGAGATGAGCGCCAGCATCCCGGGCGTGACCCGCGAGGGATCGATGGGCGGCTCTTCGGGCAGGGGGCTGGGCAGCGGGCTCTCCTCGAGCAGGAGGGCGGCGAGGAGCGAGGTCACGTCCACCATCATCCCTCCCGGATGCCGGCGAAGAGATCCGCCTCCGGGATGTGCGTCTCCACGCGCGAGATCGCCAGGTGGTAGTCCTCGGTGGGCCACAGTTCGCGCTGCATGTCGAGCGGCACGGCGAACCAGATGCCTTCGGGATCGACCTGGGTGCGATGCGCGCGCAGGGCGTCGTCACGGACCGGGAAGTAGTCGTCGACGCGCACGCGCGTCGTCACCGGGTCCTTGTCCTCCTCGTCCCAGTCGTCCAGCCACTCCGAGTAGGGCGATTCCATGCCCGCCGCGATGAGCGCGTCGTGGAAGGTCATCACGCGATCGCGGGTGAACGCCATGTTGTAGTAGAGCTTGAGCGGCTCCCAGGGATCGCCGGCGCCGGGATAGGCCGCGGGGTCACCCGCCTTGACGAAGGCCTCCATCGAGACCTCGTGGCAGCGGATGTGGTCGGGGTGGGGATAGCCGCCGTTCTCGTCGTACGTCGTGATCACGTGGGGACGGAAGTCGCGGACGAGTCGCACGAGGGGCTCGGCGGCCGTCTCGAGCGGCAGGTCGGCGAAGCACCCCGGCGGGAGGGGGGGTCGCGGGTCGCCCTCGGGGAAGCCCGAGTCCTCGAAGCCGAGCCACGCATGGTCGACGCCGAGGATCGCGACGGCATCGGCCATCTCCCGGCGCCGGACCTCGGTGATCCCGAGGGCTTCGACGTCGGCCTGCGCCGCAGGATTGAGCACGTCGCCGCGCTCGCCGCCCGTGCACGTCACGACGAGGACCTCGACACCCTCCTTGACGTAGTGAGCGAGGGTCGCCGCGCCCTTGCTGGACTCATCGTCGGGATGCGCGTGGACCGCCATGAGGCGAAGGGGCTCGGGCACCCCGCTAGTCTCGCAAGGGATCGGCCAATGCGCGAAGGGAGGTGCCGTGAGCAGTGCCATCGACGGGCGCAGCCTGCCCCCCGACCTCCAGGCCCGCTACGGCATCGGCCGCCGGTCGCCGCTGCCCCTCGTGGCCGGGATCATCGCGATCGCCGGCTTCACCGCGGCCCTGGCCTTCGTGACCTTCAACCTGGTCTCGCCCAAGGTCACCTACGAACTCCTCGCGTGGGACGTCGTCGCGGCCGATCGCGTCGACGTGACGTTCGACGTCCGCCGCTCCGAGGAGTGGGACGTCTACTGCGTGGTCCGCGCCCAGGACGAGTCGCGCACGGACGTCGGCTACGCCGTCGTCGGGCTCCCCCGGGGCACGTCGTACGAGCAACTCACCTACCCCCTCCGCACGCTCGCCCCGGCCTACGTCGTCGAGGTGCTCGCCTGCGAGGCAGGAGCGCCGCCCGAGCGCGTCGTCCCCCCGCAGTTCCCGCCCGGCGTCGTGCCACCCGAGCAGCCGTGGACGGCGCCCGCCGGGGGCTGACCCGGTGGAGTGGCCGTAACCTTGCCCGATGAGCACCGAGATCACCTGGCTCACCCAGGAGGCCTACGACCGGCTCGAGCAGGAGCTCGAGGAGCGGTCGGGCCCGCGTCGCGCCGAGATCACCAAGCGCATCGAGGCTGCGCGCGAGGAGGGCGATCTGAAGGAGAACGGCGGCTACCACGCCGCCAAGGAGGAGCAGGGCAAGAACGAGGCCCGCATCCGCCAGCTCAAGCAGCTCCTGGAGAACTCCCGCGTCGGCGCTCCCGAGGCCGAGCACGACGAGGTAGCCCCTGGCAAGGTGGTCACCGTGCGCTTCGTCGACTTCGGCGACGAGGAGACCTTCCTGCTCGGCTCGCGCGAGGAGGCGGCGCATGCCTCCGTCGAGGTCTACTCCCCCACGTCGCCTCTCGGCCAGGCGGTGCTCGGTGCACGGATCGGCGACACGGTCGCCTATGCGCTCGCCAACGGCAAGCAGGTCACGGTGGAGATCGTCGCCGCGCAGCCGTACGCCGGCTAGCGGCTCGTCGAGGTGCGGTAGCGCCGCACCGCGAGCGGAGCGAAGATCGCGATGAGCACGGCACACGAGATGAGCGTGTAGGCGATCGGGTTCTGCTGCGGCCACGCGTCCCCGATGATCCCCGTGGGGTTGCCGAAGAGCTCGCGCGTGGACAGCACGAGCGATGAGATCGGATTCCACTGGGCGATGGGCTGCAGCCACGCCGGCATGGCCGTGATCGGCACGAAGGCGTTGGACAGGAAGGTGAGCGGGAAGAGCCACACCAGGCCCGCCGTCTGCGCCGTCTCCGGATTGGGCATGTAGAGCCCGATCCACGACCCGATCCACGCCACGGTGTAGGCGAAGAGGAGCAGCAGAAGGTAGGCGTAGATCGCATGGAGTACGCCGTCGTTGATGCGCCAGCCGATGAGCAGGCCCGTGACGCTGAGCACGAAGAGGACGAGGATCTGTCGAGCCGCATCCGCGAAGGTCCGCCCGATGAGCACTCCGCCCGACGCCATCGGCAGCGAGCGGAAGCGGTCGATGATGCCGCGCTTCATATCCTCCGCGAGGCCCACCGTCGCCGCGGCCGAGGCGAAGGCCACCGTCTGCCCGAAGATGCCCGGCATGAGGTACTGCCGATAGACGTCCGCGTCGGGAGCAGTCGTCGGATCCGCCCCGGGGATCGGGATGGCACCGCCGAAGACGAAGGCGAAGAGCAGCACGAAGATCACCGGCTGCACGATCGAGAAGAAGAGCAGTTCCGGCACACGGATCGTCTGGATGAGATTGCGGCGCGCGACGACGAGTCCGTCGTGCAGGCCCCAGCCGATGATCGGCCGCGGGCGAGTGGGGACAGCGGCGCTCATGCCTGATCCTCCTCGGCAGTGTGGCCGGTCAGCGACAAGAAGACGTCGTCGAGGGTAGGCCTGCGCAGAGCCAGGTCGGCGATGGCCACATGGGCCGTGTCGAGCGATCGCACCGCGTCGACGAGGGTCAGCGAGCCCCCCACCACGGGCGCGATCACACGCTGGTCCGCGATGGTCACCTCCCCCGTGGCCACGGAGCGCAGGGCGGCAGCGGCGGCGTCCACCTGGGCGGGGTCTTCGACGACGACCTCCAGCCGGTCGCCGCCGACCTGGTCCTTGAGCGAGTCCGACGTGCCCTGGGCGATGACGCGGCCGTGATCGATGACGACGATCTCCTCGGCCAGTTGGTCGGCCTCCTCGAGGTACTGCGTCGTGAGCAGCACGGTGGTGCCGTCCGCCACGAGATCCTTGATGACTTCCCACAGGCCGATCCGCGAGCGCGGATCAAGGCCGGTCGTCGGCTCGTCGAGAAAGAGCACACGGGGCTTGGCGATGAGGCTGGCCGCCAGGTCCAGGCGGCGGCGCATACCGCCGGAGTAGGTGCGCAGGGATCGATCGGCCGCGTCGGTGAGGTCGAAGCGCTCGAGGAGCTCGTCGCTGCGCTCCTTCACGTAGGCCGTGGGGAGGTGGTAGAGGTCCCCGAACATGCGGAGGTTCTCGCGGCCGGTGAGGTACTCGTCGACGGCGGCGTACTGACCCGTCAGGCCGATGATGCGCCGCACGGCGTTGGGCTTGCGGACCACGTCGAGGCCGTCCACCGTCGCGGTGCCGGCGTCCGGCTTGAGCAGGGTCGTGAGGATCCGCACCGCGGTCGTCTTGCCGGCTCCATTGGGGCCGAGGAGCCCGTAGACGGTGCCCTCGGGGACGCTGAGGTCGAGGCCGTCGAGGGCAACGACATCGCCGTACTTCTTGACGAGGCCCCGAGCCTCGATCATGTCGGACACGCCCGGAAGGCTACTCCGCCGCTACTGCACCTCGGTGATGCGGTACCCGCGCTGGCGCAGGTGATCGAGCAGTTGCTCGCGATGCTCGGCTCCGCGGGTCTCCAGGTCGATGGTGATCTCCACCTCGTCGACCGCGAGCCGGGGATTGGTGCGCAGGTGGGACACGTCGACCACGTTGGCGTCGAGCGAGCCGATCTCGGCGAGCAGGCCCGCCAGGGAGCCCGGCCGGTCGGGCACGTGCACCGTGATCTGGGTGAAGCGGCCGCCCGCCGTCAGGCCGTGGCGGATGACACGCATCATGACGAGCGGATCGACGTTGCCCCCTGAGAGCACCGCGACCACCGGCGCCTCGTAGCCGGCGGGGTCGTCCATGATGGCGGCCACTGCTGCGGCTCCCGCGGGCTCGACGACCAGCTTGGAGCGCTCGAGCAGCTGCAGCTGGGCCTTGGCGAGCATGTCCTCCGACACCACCTTGACATCGTCGACGTAGCGCTGGATGAGGGCAAAGGGCACGTCGCCGGGGCGTCCGACGGCGATGCCGTCGGCCATCGTCCGCATGGTCTTGAGGGGCACGGGGTGACCAGCGAGGAGCGAGGGCGGGTAGGCCGCCGCTCCTGCCGCCTGAGCGCCGACGACGCGCACATCCGGACGCAGCGACTTGATCGCGAGCGCGACACCGGCGAGCAGTCCCCCGCCTCCCGTGCACACCACGACGGTGCGCGCGTCCGGCACCTGCTCGAGGATCTCCAGGCCGAGCGTGCCCTGTCCCGCGACGATGTCGACGTGATCGAAGGGCGAGATGAAGATCGCTCCCGTCGACTCGGCGAACGCGCGTGCCTCGACGATCGCCTCGTCGAGGGTGGCTCCGTGGAAGCGCACGTCGGCGCCGTAGTCGCGGGTGGCGATGACCTTGGGCATGCTGGCCGAGCGCGGCATGAAGATGGTGGAGCGGATGCCCAGCATCGATGCCGCCAGGGCGACGCCCTGGGCGTGATTGCCGGCCGAGGCCGCGACGACGCCGGCAGCCCGCTCGGCGTCGCTGAGCTGGCTCAGCCGGTTGTAGGCGCCGCGGATCTTGAAGGACCCGGCGCGCTGGAGGTTCTCGGTCGCCAGGAAGACAGGGCCGCCCACGCGGTCGGACAGCCAGCGCGCGGAGTGCACGGGGAGGCGGCGTACGACGCCGTCGAGGCGGCCCGCGGCCGCATGGACGTCGGCGAGGGTCACCGTCTCGGTCACAGACGCATCCTCGCAGAAGGAAGGCCCCGCTGAGCGATGACCGGCGATCCCGGCGAGACTGGTCCGGTGACCATGACCGAGCCCGACATCAAGGCCGTCGCGCGTCGCGCCAGGGAGCGCGTGGAGCACACGGACATCCCGATCCCCCGCGACCGACGCCGCGATGTCGCCCGGCCTGCTGGGCCGTCGGCAATCAAGGCGCTGCGCGGCATGGCCGCGACCGGCGCTGCGCCCAGCTTCATGGTCGACCTCGAGCGCAACTACTCGCCCATGGCGCACATGCGCCTGCTCGGCGACCACCTCTACGTGCTCACGGATCCCGCGGCCATCGTCGACGTCTTCATCGGACACGGTCGCCAGACCATGAAGGGTCGAGGCCTGCAGGGCGTCAAGGCCGTCGTCGGCAATGGCCTGCTCACCAGCGAAGGCGAGGCGCACCTGCGCAACCGTCGCCTCGTGCAACCCGCCTTCCATCGGGATCGGATCGCGACGTACGCGGCAGACATGGCGTCCATGGCCGAGGCTCACGAGTCGACCTGGACTGAGGGCACGTCGATCGACATGCAAAGGGACATGTCAGCGCTCACGCTCGAAATCGTCGGACGAACTCTCTTCGGCTCCGATCTGAGCAGTGACGCGGCGCAGATCGGCGAGGCCCTGGGTGACCTGCTCGACGGCATGGGGCGCTACCTGGCGCTCGGCCCGCGCGTGCTCAGCGTTCCCACCCCTGGCCGCACGCGCGCGCTGGCTGCGTCCGCCCGGATCGACGACATCGTGCACCGCATCATCGACGAGCATCGAGCTGCTGGCGACACGGGCGACATGCTCAGTCTCCTCATCTCGGCACACGAGGACGGACTGGGCTTCAGCGACGCACAGGTGCGAGACGAGGCCGTGACGCTCGTGCTCGCCGGCCACGAGACGACGGCCATGACGCTCACGTGGACCTGGATGCTGCTCGCGCAGCACCCAGAGCGAGCCGAGTGGCTCCACGAGGAACTCGACCAGGTGCTCTCCGGTCGGACTCCGACGATGGAGGACATGGAGCGATTGCCCCGCACCCGCGCGATCGTGGCGGAGACCATCCGCCTGTATCCCCCGGCCTGGCTCCAAGGACGCCGCCTCCTCGCCGACGTGGATGTGGCGGGCTGGACCTTGCCCGAGGGGGCGCTCGTGCTGGCGAGCCAGTTCGCCCTTCACCGCAGTCCACGCTGGTGGGAGTCCTCGCTCGCCTTCCGTCCGCAGCGCTGGATCGACGCGGACGGCGCCTTCAGCGAGGACGCGCCCGGTCAGCCGCGCGGCGCATGGTTCCCCTTCGGCTGGGGCAATCGCCGCTGCATCGGCGAGCAGTTCGCGTGGACCGAAGCCACCCTCGTGCTGGCCACGCTGGCGCAAATGTGGGCCCCGCGCCTCGTGCCTGGTGCTGATGTCGAGCCCATGCCCGCAGTGACGCTGCGCACCCGCGCGGGCATGCCGATGGTGCTGCATCGTCGTTGACTCCTCGGAGGCAGCGGCTGCTAGCGTGAAGCGTCCCCAGGAGGCACCATGCAGGGCCACTCCCGGCTCGCAAGACCCGAACGCGTCATCGCCGCTGCCTTCGCTGGCGCCATCGCTGCCGGCACTTTGATTCTGTGGCTCCCCGTCTCGAATGCGCGGGGCGAGTGGACCCCCTTGGTCGACGCGCTCTTCACGGCTACGTCCGCGGTGTGCGTGACCGGTCTCACCACGGTGGACACGGGCACCTACTGGTCGCCCCTCGGCCAGGTCGTCATTGCGATCCTCATCCAGGTCGGGGGCATCGGGATCATGACGCTGGCCACCCTCATTGCCGTGGCGCTTTTCCGTCGTATGGGCATCGGCGCCCGGTCGGTGATCCAGAGGGAGACCAAGTCTCTGTCCGCCGCCGACCTGAGGCGCATCATCCTCAACATCGTCCTCTTCACCCTTATCGCCGAAGCCGCCCTGTCCGTCGCCTTGTCACTGCGCTTCATCGTTGGGTACGACTACCCCTGGGCACAGGCACTCACCCATGGGGCCTTCCACGCCGTCTCAGCCTTCAACAACGCAGGCTTCTCGCTCTACGCCGACAACCTCATCGGATTCGCGCAGGACCCATGGATCCTTCTGCCGATCGCCGCAGCGGTCATCGTCGGAGGCTTGGGCTTCCCCGTCGTCTTCGAGTTATGGCGTGGTTGGCGTCGGCCCAGGGCCTGGTCGGCGCTCACACGCATCACCGTGGTGATGACAGCGAGCCTCCTCGCACTGGGAATGCTCGGATTCCTCGTCAGCGAGCAGGGCAACGAGGCGACATGGGGCGCGTTGCCGGGCGGACAGCAGGTCCTCCAGGCGTTCTTCACTGGAGTCATGCCGAGGACAGCGGGCTTCAACATCGTGGACATCGGGCAGATGCGTCCGGAGTCATGGGCACTCACGGATGTCCTCATGTTCATTGGAGGCGGAAGCGCGGGCACGGCTGGCGGAGTGAAGGTCACCACTGTCGGCATCATCATCTTTGTCGTCATCGCAGAAATGCGCAGTCGACCAGACGTCGAGGTTGGCAACCGAAGGATCTCCACTGCCGTGCAGAGGCAGGCCCTCGCGGTCATCGCACTTGGCCTCGCCCTCGTAGCCGTGGGCACCATTGCGCTGCTCGCGCTCACCGACTGGGGCTTCGATCAGGTGCTCTTCGAGTCAGTCTCGGCCTTCGGCACGGTCGGACTGTCTACTGGAATCACGAGCAGCCTTCCCGATGGAGCAAAGATCGCCCTCGTGCTGCTGATGTTCGCCGGGCGCATCGGACCCTTGACCTTCGCTGCTGCTCTAGCCAATCGATCGACAACGCGACTGCACAGGCGCCCCGAGGAAAGGATGTCCATTGGCTAACAGCAAGGATCCCGTGCTTGTGGTCGGGCTCGGACGCTTCGGCCTCTCATTAGCTCGAGGACTGACTTCCGAGGGGACGCCCGTCTTCGCTGTGGATTCCGAGATGGACGCGGTCCAGCATGCTTCCTTCACCGTCCCCAACGTCATGCAGGCCAACTGCACGGACATCGACGCCCTGCGTCAAATCGGGGCACAGGACTTCTCCAGAGCCGTCGTGGCCATCGGATCAGACATCGAAGCGAGCATTCTGGCGGTGTCCCTGCTCGCCGATCTCGGAGTCCCGGAAATCTGGGCGAAGGCCAGCAGCACGCAGCATGCGCGAATCCTCGGCCGGGTGGGAGCTACCCACGTTGTCCAGCCGGAGAGGGATACCGGCGAGCGCGTCGCCCACCAGATAGCCCACCGACACCTGGACTACGTCGAGATCGACCCGCAGTGGGTGCTCGCGCGCGTCAAGCCTCCACAGGACTTGGTCGGCGTGCCGCTGGGCGGCAGCAAGGTGCGCAAGCAGCGCGGCGTGACCGTGGTCGCGGTCAAGCCACAGGGGTCAACCGGCTTCACCTACTGCGATGCCGAGACCGTGCTCAGCTACGGGGACGAGATCATGATCATGGGGTCACCACACGACGTAGACCGCTTCAGCGACTAGGCGGACACGCCGGGCCCCTTCGCCCCGATGCCCTTGGCGCTCGTCGTACGCGCCCGATCGGCTGCTTCACGACCCGCACGCGAGGCACTCCCCGCGCGTCGACTGACGCCACCGGAGTAGCCGCTCCAGCGTCCGCGGGCGGTGGAGGCCTGGCGGTAGAAGGACCTCACCTCGTTCTCCTTGCTGCGCAGCACCAAGGCGCCAGTGGTCGCCACCGCCGTGCCGCCGGGCACTTCGGCCGGGATCTCCACACGCTGGCGCTTCGCCTCGGCGAGGACCTCGTCGCGGGCCTGCTGCAGGCGATCGCCGATCCGGTCGATGAAGGCGCGATAGAAGGCAGCACGCGCGGTCTGGGCGGTGTGATCCTTGCGCCAGCCGTCACGCGAGATGTAGGTGTCTCCCCGCCACTCGCCGAGCGCGAGCCAGGTGGCCGCCGACGATGTCATCTGCGTCGCGAGTGAGCCGAAGAGCGCCTCGGCCAGCTCGATGTCGCTCGGCATGCCATAGGCGATGACATAAGTGGAGTTGTGGGCGATGTCGACCTGCAGCGAGTTGCACTGCCCGACCGTGACGAACAGGCTCACCAGGTGGGTGTTGGCACGCTTGCCACGCTCTCCGATGGTGATGGTGACGCTCACCGGCTGCTCGCGGGCCTCTCGCCGCGCCGTGAGCGCGCGGGCCACGGCGAGATCGACGCTGGCCTGGGTCGCGAGGGCCTGCGCCTTGGCGAGGTAGGCCTCGGCCTCATGGGTGTTGTCGCTGCGCTCAGCCTTGGCGAGGAGGGCGGCGATGCGATCGAGGTGGCTCATCGCGCTCGCTCCGCGACCGGGATCCCGGCGCCGTCGAAGGCGGCGCGTAGGAGCAGCGCGGCCTCGGGACCGAGTGTGAGCTCGACGAGGAGCACCTCGTCGCCGCAGAACTGCGGACCGTGCGCGGCGACCCCGGGATGGGTGTGGGCGACGAGGTGGTGGGTGAGCTCATGCAGCACGATCGTCTCGCGGGCGGCCCAGCGCTCCCCCACGGCTCCCTGCAGCGGCAGGGCGATGACGTTATCCGCGTAGTGAGCCCTGCCATTGCCTCCGCGCTCGCGCACGCGGACAGCGGGCACGCCAGGCCAGCGGGTGATCACCCCGATGAGGCCGAGGACGGCGTCGACGTAGCGCTGGACCGACGCGATATCGGCGAAGCGGCGCTCCTGCGGGACCTGCAGAGGCGAGCCGAAGAAGTCGACGGTGCCGCCTCGCGCGAGCTGGCGCGCCCACTGCTCCTCCGCGGCGTACACGGCCGAGCGGTGCTGGTCACGGGAGGTCACGGGGCCACCGTAGGCCGAGACGACGGCCCGTCGTCAACGCCGCGCGGCACCCTGTGGATTGCCGCCCCTCTGAGGCTACGACGGGTCGAGCAGCGAGCGCAGTTCCGCATCGAGCAGATCCGGATCGACGGCGGGCTCGACTGCCGCTGGCCTGCGGATCTCGGCGGCCTTCGTCGCGCTCGCGGCCCAGTCCACGATGAGGAGCACCGCGGTGAAGCCGTGCAGATGGTTGGCACCCCCCACCGGCCCGATCTCTCCGGCGGCGAAGAAGCCGCCCACGGAGTCCGTGCGCAGGCCCTCTCGCACGACGGCCGCATCGTGATCGGACGTCGTGAACATCGCGCCCCCACGGCCATTGCACGTGAAGAGGTAGGCCCCCGCAGGCGTGCCGGCCTGGCTCACCAGGCTCACGACGGACTCCAGATCGGAGTCCGCGGAGTCGGCGTCGCGCAGGTGCAGCCGCACAACGGCGCCCACCGGTACGTCGTCCCCGACGGTGACGGCTCCCGTGTCCGCATCGACTCCGAGGAGGCCGCGGATGACGTAGTCAGCGGCGTGCACCCCATCGATGAGGTCATCGCGCGCAATGCCTACATGAAGGCCGCGGACCGCGAGGGCTTGGTCGCCGTCATCAAGAGCGGAGACGACGTCACGGATCCGCTCGAGGGCGGGGCGCCCCGCGAGTGCACTCAGGGTCGTGCCCGCCGATGCCGTCACCGTCATCGGGTCACCGATCGGCCGACAGCCTTGACTCACGACGACGCGGACCGGTGCGTGGGCATCGAGGACGACACCCACCCCGCCATTGTCGAAGACCGCGCCGTCGAGGAGCAGCCGCGACTCCCCCCGCTGGCGACCGCCGGAGACGAGACCGCCGACGACGGGAAGCGGTCCGTCCACGCGGGCGAAGGCCGCGACGACCTCGTCCGCCGGCAGAGTCCACGGGTCGGCGAGCAGCACGGCGAGGCGGTCGTCATCCTCGATGTCAGGCAGCCCGGTGAGCGCGACCCCGCCGTGCGGCGCAGGGACGGTCGCGAGTCGAAAACCACGTGGGCGCGCGCCCGGGAGGTGGGCAAGCCAGACCGAGACAGCCGGCTGCATCTCGACGGATTCATCCGGACCGATGACCCCGTGCGCATTCGATCCGACGGTGACGCAGCCGGGGGACTCCTCGGCGATCAACGCCGCGGCATGCGCGAGCGCGCGACCCGCGGCGAGCGGCTCACCGGGGGCGCTCACCGCCACGATGGCGAGGCTGGCCGGAGCGCCCAGCTCGTCGAGTGCCGCGCGCACGGCCTCAGGGACCGACGTCTCCAGCCCGCGGCGCAGTGCGACGGCGCATCGAGCCTCATGGGATCGAGCCTCGTGGGATCGAGCCCCGCTCGGGCCTCCGGGCGCCATGTCCTCCATCCTGACGTACCGTCGTGGCATGACCAGCCTCGCTCCCCCCGTCCCGGCAGACCTGCCCCGCAGCCTCGGGGCGCTGCGTGCGAGCGGCTACGAGCCGCGCACGGTGAAAGAGGAGATCCGCGCCAACCTCATCGCGCGCCTCGCGGCGGGCGAGCCCACCTTCCCCGGCATCGTCGGCTTCGACGACACGGTCATCCCGCAGGTCGAGCGCGCCCTGCTTGCCGGCCACGACATCGTGCTCCTGGGCGAGCGCGGCCAGGGCAAGACACGCCTCATCCGCACGCTGGGGACCCTGCTCGACGAGTGGATCCCGGTGGTCGAGGGCTCCGAGGTCAACGACGACCCGATGGCGCCGGTCAGCGCCTTCGGGCGGCGCATCGTCGCCGAGCGCGGCGATGACACGCCCGTCACGTGGCGGCACCGCAGCGAGCGCTACGGCGAGAAGCTCGCCACGCCCGACACCTCCGTCGGCGACCTGGTCGGCGACGTCGACCCGGTCAAGGTCGCTGAGGGGCGCACGCTCGGCGACCCCGAGACCATCCACTTCGGCCTCGTGCCCCGCACCAATCGCGGCATCTTCGCGATCAACGAGCTGCCCGACCTCGCCGAGCGCATCCAGGTGGCCCTGCTCAACGTGCTGGAGGAGCGCGACATCCAGGTGCGTGGATACACCCTCCGCCTGCCGCTCGACCTGCTCGTGATGGCAAGCGCCAACCCCGAGGACTACACCAACCGCGGGCGCATCATCACCCCGATGAAGGATCGCTTTGGCGCCGAGATCACCACGCACTACCCCTACGACGTGCAGCACGAGATCGGGCTCATCGCGCAGGAGGCGGACGTCGTCGCCATCGTGCCGATGCACCTGCTCGAGGTCATCGCGCGCTTCACCCGACTCGTGCGCGAATCTGGTGCGGTCGACCAGCGCAGCGGCGTATCCGCGCGCTTCGCCATCGCAGCCGCCGAGGCGCTCTCCGGCGCCGCCCTGCGCCGAGCCGCCATCACGGCCGATGAGCCGGTGGCGCGCGTGGGCGACCTCGCGGGGGTCGTGCCCACGCTGCGCGGCAAGGTGGAGTTCGAGGTGAGCGAGGAAGGCCGCGAGGAGGAGGTCCTGCAGCATCTCGCGCGCAAGGCGGTCGCAGAGACCTACCGTCGCCACCTCGGCGGAGTGGACCTCACGCCGCTCGTCGCGCTGCTCGACGAGGGCGGCACGATCGAGGCCGGCGACCTCGTCACCGCGACCGGGCTCCTCGACGCCGCAGGCGCATGGGAGGGCCTCGGCCGTCTCATCGCCGCGACGGAAGGTCCCGACGTCGAGCCCACGCCGGGCATCGCAGCCGCGTGCGTGGAGTTCGCCCTGGAGGGGCTCTGGCTCACCCGCCGCATCGACAAGGACGAGGCCGACGGTCGCGTGCGCTACGCCACCACCTCGCCGGAGGAGTAGTGCGCTACCGCTACGGCGCCTTCCACGGCGGGCCCGACCCCCTGGCCGAGCCCGTCGATGCGGGCGCGGCCGTGGACGAGTTGGCCGACCGCATCCTCGACGGGTCGTCCGTCCGCGATGCACTGCGGGACATGCTTCGCCGGGGCATGGACGGTGCTCGGGGCCTCGATGACCTACGCCGCCGGCTGCAGCAGCGCCGGCGCGAGCTGCAGAAGTCCGGGCGCCTCGACGGACTGCTCGAGAAGGTGCGCGAGAAGCTCGACGAGGCCCTCGAGCACGAGCGCGGCGCGCTCTTCCCCGACCCCTCCGACGATGCGCGCTTCCGAGAGGCGTCACTCGACATGCTGCCCGAGGACACCTCGCGCGCCGTGCGCGAACTCTCCGACTACGACTGGCGCTCCCCCGAGGCTCGCGCGGCGTACGACGACATCCGCGAGCTGCTGCGCCGCGACGTGCTCGACCAGCAGTTCAAGGATCTCACCCGCGGACTCCAGTCGACTCCGACTCCGCAGGCGCAGCAGGCACTCAAGGACATGCTCGCCGACCTCAACTCCATGCTCGACAAGCATCGCCGGGGCGAAGACGTGAGCGAGGACTTCGAGCGCTTCATGGACCGGCACGGGGATTTCTTCCCCGACCGGCCCGAGAGCTTCGAGCAGTTGCTCGACGACCTCGCCCGGCGGGCGGCGGCAATGCAGCGCATGCTCGACTCGATGACGCCCGAGCAGCGCGAGGAGCTTGCGGGCCTCATGGAGCAGGCCTGGCAGGACCTCGACCTCGCCGCCGAAATGGCGCAGTTGCAAGACCACCTGCGCGCCCTGCGTCCGGACCTGCCCTGGCAGGGCAGGCAGCGCATGCAGGGTGAGCGGGGACTAGGCCTGCCCGATGCCACCGAGGCACTCGCGGAGATGGCCGACCTCGAGGCCCTCGAGGCGCAGCTCTCGCAGGACTACCCGGGCGCGACGCTGGACGACGTCGACGTCGAGGCCGTCGAGCGCGCGCTCGGCCGCCAGGCCGTCGACGACATCGAGCGGCTGCGCGAGATCGAGCGACAGCTGCGCGAGCAGGGCTATCTCACCGAGCGCTCCGAGCTCAGCCCCAAGGCCGTGCGGCGCATCGGGCGCACCGCGCTGCGCCGCGTCTTCGCCGACCTCGGCGCGGGCCCGCGCGGCGACCACGAGATCCACGATGCGGGCGCCGCCGGCGAATTCACCGGCCAGTCGCGCCCCTGGGAGTTCGGCGACGAGCAGCCCCTGGACGTCGTACGCACGGTCGGCAATGCCGTGCGCCGCCGGCTGACGGACGGATCCACCGGACTGTCCGCCGACGACTTCGAGGTGCGCGAGACCGAGACGCGCACCCGCGCGGCAGTCGCTCTCCTTGTCGACCAGTCCTTCTCCATGGTGATGAACGACACCTGGCGCGCGGCCAAGACGACAGCCATGGCGCTGCAGGCGCTCGCAGCCTCGGCGTACCCGCTCGACGCCCTCCAGGTCATCACCTTCGCCAACCTCGCGCGGACGGTGAATCCCGAGGAGCTGCCCGACCTCGCCGCCAGCGACATCCAGGGCACGAATCTGCACCACGCCCTCATGCTCGCCGGGCGCTTCCTCGACCGGCACCGCGATGCCGAGCCGGTCTGCCTGGTCGTCACCGACGGCGAGCCGACCGCGCACCTGCTCCCCAGTCCCTCGGCCTCCGGCGGCCCGGACTGGTGGTTCATGTGGCCGCCCGATCGGGAGACCATCGACCTCACCGTCGCCGAGGTCGACCGGCTCACCCGCCGTGGCGTGCCGATCTCATGGTTCCGGCTCGGCGACGACCCCCGCCTGGAGCGCTTCCTCGACGCCATGGCGCGGCGCAATGGCGGGCGCGTCTTCGCCGCCGACGGCGACCGGCTCGGTGACTACGTCGTCACCGACTACGTGCGTGCACGCAAGGGCCGACGCCGCAGCGCCTGACGGCTGCGCGTAGTCTCGGCGATCATGCGTCGCTGGGTCCCGCTGCTGCGCGACCTGCCCGTCGAGGTGAGCGTCCTCGCCTCGATCGCGTTCTTCGTCGCCCTCGGCTTCGGCATCGTCATCCCGTCGATCCCCATCTTCGCCGACTCCTTCGGTGTCTCGGCCCTCGCGGCGTCCGCGGTCGTCTCGGCCTTCGCCCTCATGCGCTTCGTGTCGTCGCCCTTCGCCGGGTCGTGGACCAACCGGTTCGGCGAGCGCAACGTGCTCGCCGCGGGGCTCGCGATCGTCGCCCTGTCCAGCCTCGTCGCCGGCCTCGCCCAGAACTATCCGCAGCTGCTCATCCTGCGCGGCATCGGCGGGATCGGATCCGCGATGTTCACCGTCTCCGCCATGGCCCTGCTGCTGCGTGTCGTCGACGCGGACCAGCGCGGCCGCGCCTCAGCCGCATGGCAGGGCGGTTTCCTCGTCGGCGGCGTCGCCGGACCGGCCATCGGGGGAATCCTGCTGGCCATCTCCATCCGGGCACCCTTCTTCTTCTACGCCGGGACGCTGGCCGTCGCCACCGTCATCGCGCTGGTCTTCCTCTCACCCGCGCGCCTCGCTGCGCGCGAGGCAGCCGTGGTGGCATCCGAACCCGCGCCCGAAGGGCCGCCCGAGGAGCGTGCCGGCGGCTGGGCCGAGCTCCGCGAGGCTCTGCGCAACCGCGCCTACCGCGCTGCGCTGGCGGTCAACTTCGCGACGGGGCTCACGACATTCGGACTGCGCGCCGCGCTGATCCCGCTCTTCGTCGTCGAGGGCCTCAAGCAGGGTCCGAGCCTGTCGGGCTGGGCCTTCCTCGTCGCGGCCGTCGTGCAGGCGGTCTTCCTGGTGCCTGCGGGCCGGCTCACCGACCTGCGGGGACGCCGCCCCGCCATGATCATCGGCAGCGTCGCGACGATCGCAGGGATGCTGCTCCTCGTCGCCGACGACCTCGCCACGGGGTCGCTCTCACTCGCGCTCGTGATCTTCTTCGCCAGCATGGTGGTGATGTCGGTAGGCTCGGCGTTCCTCGGATCCGCACCGACCGCGGTGGTGGGCGACATCATGGGCGGGCGCCAGGGTGGCAGCGTCGTCGCCACCTTCCAGATGGTCTCCGACATCGGCGCCGTCATCGGGCCGCTCCTCGGCGGCCTGCTGCTCGACCTCTACGGCTTCGAATGGGCCTTCGCCTTCGGGGCCGCGATCTCGGCGCTTGCCCTCGTCTTCGTCGTGCTCATGCCGGAGACGCTCCGCTCGCGCACGCAGACCTAGTCGGGGAAGCCCGGCGCCGTGCGACGCCACGGCCGGGTGCGCTCGACCCACGCGGCAATCGACAGCAGCAGGGACTCACCACCCCGACGCGCCACGACCTGGGCTGCCACGGGCGTCCCGGCCTGCGGATGCACCCCCATGGGGATGACGATGGCGGGCATCCCGGCGACGTTCCACGGCGCGGCGAAGGGGGCGTAGCGGATGTTGGCGAGCATCGTGGAGGCCCAACCGCCGCTGAACCACCTCCGCGCGTGGATGGGCGGCTGCGCCAGCGCCGGAGTGACGAGCACGTCGTACTCGCGCAGGAACTCATCAGCGTGCCGGATCCAGGACTCGCGCAGCCGCTCATCCATGAGCGGGGTCCCCCGGACCAGCCTGCCGAGCATCGCGTGGCGTCGCACGCGCGGCTCCAATCGCGCAGAGTCGAGCTCGTCGGCATCGGCCGCCGTGCCGGCGAACCAGCGGGCCAGACCCGCGATGGCCGCGGCATTGCCCGCCGCGTCGGTCGGCGCGACCGGCTCGGCATGGCGCACGTCGTGCCCCGCCCCACGCAGCAGGGATCCCAGTCGATCGGCGGCGGCCGCCCATGCCGGATCGACCGCCACACCCGCGACGGGAGACCGGAACGACACGGCCACGTGCAAGCGCTCATCGAGAGGGCGCACCTGCCCGAGCGAGGCATCGTCCGCCATGACCGACAGCAGCACGGCCGCGTCCTCGGCCGTCGTGGCGAGCGCGCCGTTCTCGCTCATGGCGTACCAGTCGGTCGCACCGAGATGGGCCGGCACCACCCCCAGGCCCGGCTTGATCCCGACGAGGCCGCAGCAGGCTGCGGGGATGCGCACGCTCCCCATGCCGTCGTTGCCGTGCGCGATCGGCACCATGCCCGCGGCCACGGCTGCCGCCGATCCGCCGCTGGATCCACCGGGCGTGCGCGCGAGATCCCAGGGGTTGCGCGTGATCCCGTGGACCGAATCGGTGGCGCCGAAGACGCACAGTTCCGGCACGCGCGTGAGTCCGACGACGATGCCCCCTGCCGCGCGAATGCGCTCGACGACGGGATGGTCGGACTGCTGGGGGGCGTCCGTGGTCGCGGCGGAGCCGACGCGCATGGGCTCCCCGGCAACGGGCACGTTGTCCTTGATGGCGATGGGGACGCCCGCGAGCGGCAGTGACGACCGGTCGGCGCGGGCGTCGACTTCGACTGCCTCGGTCAGGGCGCGATCGCCACGGACCACCTGGAACGCCGCCACGTCGTCGTCGTACGCCCGGATGCGAGCGAGCGATTCGGTGACCGTGTCGACAGCGGTACGCCGACCCGCGCGCACGTCGGCAGCGACCTGCGTGGCGGTCCAGCCGACCTGCGTGGCCTGGCTCATCCGAGGGCCTGCTTGAGGTCGGCGACAAGGTCGTCGATGCTCTCGATGCCCACGGACAGGCGCACGAGGTCGGCGGGGACCTCGAGCGGGCTGCCGGCAGCGGATGCGTGCGTCATGCGGCCCGGGTGCTCGATGAGGGACTCGACGCCCCCCAGGGACTCACCGAGCGTGAAGACCCGCGTGCGTCCGCAGATGTCGACGGCCTCCTGCTCGCCCCCGGTGACTCGGAAGGACACCATGCCGCCGTAGTCGCGCATCTGGCGCGCGGCCACGTCGTGGCCACGGTGGCCGGGCAGGCCGGGGTAGTAGACCTCGCTCACCCGAGGGTGGTCGGCGAGGAGCTCGACGATGGCCTTCGCGTTGGAGCAGTGCCGGTCCATGCGCACGCCGAGCGTCTTGATGCCCCGGAGCACGAGCCACGAGTCCCAGGGCCCGGGGACCGAGCCCATGGCGTTCTGGTGGTAGGCCAGCCGGTCGCCGAGCTCGGCGTCCGAGACGACCAGACCGCCGCCGATAACGTCGCTATGCCCGCCGAGGTACTTCGTCGTGGAGTGGACGACCACGTCCGCGCCGAGGGCCAGGGGCTGCTGGAGGTACGGCGAGGCGAAGGTGTTGTCGACGACGAGCAGAGCGCCCGCGGCATGCGCAATCTCGGCCAAGGCCGCGATGTCGACGACCGTGAGCAGGGGGTTGGTCGGCGTCTCCGCCCAGACGATGCGCGTGTGCCCCGGTCGGATCGCCGCGCGTACGGCATCGAGGTCGGTGAGATCGACGGGAGTGTGCTCCAGGCCCCAGGGCTCGGCCACGCGCGCGAAGAGACGGTAGGTGCCGCCGTAGGCATCGTTGCCGATGATCGCGTGCGCACCCGGGGCGCCGACCGTGCGCAGCAGGGTGTCCTCGGCCGCCAGGCCGGACGCGAAGGCGAGTCCGCGGGCACCGCCCTCGAGCGAGGCGAGGCACTCCTCCAGCGCGGTGCGCGTGGGGTTGCCGCTGCGGGAGTACTCGTACCCCCCGCGCAGTCCGCCCACTCCGTCCTGGGCGTAGGTCGACACCTGGTAGACGGGTGGCACCACGGCCCCGGTCGCCGGGTCGGGCTCCTGCCCGGCATGGATGGCGCGGGTCTCGAAGCCGGCGTCGCTCCACGAGGTCATGGCCGCAAGCCTAGGCGCCGGAGGCGTGCCGGGCACACCCGCGCCATACTCACCCCATGGCCTTCCTCTTCTCCTCTGCGAAGTCGACGATGGTCGCTCCCGATGCCGCGCTCCCGGGTCGCGATCACTACCCCTTCGAGATCCCGGCCGACCATGCCGTGCTGGGCACGCCGATCCGCAACCTGCCGGTCCAGCCATGGCCCGCCGACCTGTCGGTGCTCTACGTCGGGATGGGCTGCTTCTGGGGCGCGGAGGAGATCTACTGGCGGTTGCCCGGGGTCTACACGACGGCCGTCGGCTACCAGGGCGGCTTCACGCCGCACCCGACGTACGAGGAGGTGTGCACGGGGCGCACCGGGCACACGGAGGCCGTGCTCGTCGCCTACCGCGAGGATCAGATCTCGACGTACGACGTGCTCAAGCACTTCTGGGAGAGCCACGACCCGACGCAGGGCTACCGCCAGGGCAATGACACGGGCACGCAGTACCGCAGCGCGGTCTACTACACGACCGATGCGCAGCGCGACCTCGTGGAGCGCACGTCGGCGGCGTACGCCGGGGTGATCGCCCAGCGCGGCTACGGCGCCATCACCACGCAGGTGGCGCCCGCAGCCGACTGGCCGTTCTACTACGCCGAGGGCTACCACCAGCAGTACCTCTACAAGGTGCCCAATGGCTACCGCTGCCACGCCAACACCGGCCTCGCCCTGCCGGCGCTCTAGGACACTCGTGCGCTTCGATAGGCGAATCACCGCCGTCGACATCCACGCGGACGGCATGCCGGGGCGGGTCATCACCGGCGGCGTGCCGGACGTCCCCGGCGCCACGATGCTGGAGAAGGCGCGCTACCTGGAGTCGCACGCCGACGACCTGCGCAAGATCATGCTCAACGAGCCGCGGGGCTACCCGGCGTCCTGCTGCAATCTCATCCTGCCCTCGAGCGATCCTGCCGCCGACTTCGGCTACGTGATCATGGAGCACGTGGAGTACCCCGCGATGTCGGGCAGCAACACCATCTGCGTGGCGACCGTCCTCATCGAGACCGGCATGGTGGAGGTGACCGAGCCGGTCACGCGATTCACGCTCGAGGCGCCCGCGGGTCTCATCGAGATCACGGCAACAGTCGCCGACGGAAAGGCCACGTCGATCACGTTCCGCAATGTCCCCGCCTTCGCCGCGCACCTCGGAGTCCCGGTGGAGATCCCCGGGGTCGGCACGATCGAGACCGACATCGCATGGGGCGGGATGTTCTACGCCATCGCCGACGCATCGGCCTTCGGCCTGGAACTCACCCCTGACGAGGGCGCGGACATCGTGCGCCTCGGCAGCATGCTCACGCTCGCGACCAGCGAGCAGTATCCGGTGAGCCATCCGCTCGACCCCTCGCTGGCAGGGGTGACCATCTCCCAGCTCTCGGCGCCGCCACGATCGGCAGCCAACGACCGGCGCAACGCAGTGACCATGGGCACGGGGCAGCCGAGCTGGGATGCGCCCGCGAGCTTCACCGGCTGCCTGGACCGCTCCCCGTGCGGGACCGGCACGAGCGCGCGCATGGCGACGATGCACGCGCGCGGTGCGCTCGCGCTCGACCAGCCGTTCCGCCACGAGAGCATCACCGACACGGTCTTCATCGGTCGACTCGTCGAGGAGGTCGACCTCGGCGGCGTGCGGGCCGTCGTGCCCGAGATCACCGGTCACGCGTGGATCACCGGCTTCGCGGACTACGTCGTCGACCCGACCGACCCCTTCCCCACCGGCTTCACGGTGGGCGACATCTGGAGCCGATGAGGCGTCAGCCCGCGAGGTAGCCCAGCAGGTCCTGGCGCGAGAGCACCCCGACCGGCTTGCCGTCATCGAGCACCAGGATGGCGTCAGAGGACTCCATCGCTGCAACCGCCGCCGACACCGGCTCGCCCGCTCCCACCTGAGGGAGCTTGGGCGACATGTGCTGGTCGAGGGTGTCCGCCAGGGCGGCACGTCCGGCGAAGAGCGCATCGAGCAGGTCGCGCTCCACCACGGAGCCGACGACCTCGGCGGCCATGACGGGTGGCTCCGCGCGGACAACGGGCATCTGCGAGACGCCGAACTCGCGCAGGGTGTCGATGGCCTCGCGCACCGACTCCGTGGGATGGGCGTGGACGAACGGCGGCAGGTCGCCGCCCTTGCCCCGCAGCACGTCGCCCACCGTGCGGTCCCCCGCGGCAGGGCCGAAGCCGTAGGAGGCCAGCCACTCGTCGTTGAAGACCTTGGACAGGTAGCCGCGACCGCTGTCGGGCAGGAGCACCACCACCATGTCGTCGGCACTGGCCCGTCGGGCCACGTCGAGGGCCGCCACCGCAGCCATGCCGCACGAGCCGCCGACGAGCAGGCCCTCCTCGCGCGCGAGGCGGCGGGTCATCTCGAAGGAGTCGCGGTCGCTCACGGCGATCACCTCGTCGGGCACCGCGGCGTCGTACGTCGAGGGCCAGAAGTCCTCGCCCACTCCTTCGACGAGGTAGGGGCGACCGGTGCCGCCGGAGTAGACCGAGCCCTCCGGATCCGCCGCAATGATCCGCACCCGACCGTCGCTCACCTCCTTGAGGTAGCGACCGACGCCGCTGATGGTGCCGCCGGTGCCCGCGCCCGCCACGAAGTGCGTGATGCGCCCGTCGGTCTGCTCCCAGATCTCCGGGCCGGTCGTCTCGTAGTGCGAGCGCGGGTTGTTGGGGTTGGAGTACTGATCGGGCTTCCACGCACCCGGGATCTCGCGAGCCAGGCGGTCACTCACCGAGTAGTAGGACCGCGGGTCCTCGGGGTCGACGGCCGTGGGGCACTCGACGACCTCGGCGCCGTAGGCGCGCAGGACGTCCTGCTTGTCCTTGGACACCTTGTCGGGGCAGACGAAGACGCAGCGGTAGCCCCGCTGCTGGGCGACGATGGCCAGGCCTACGCCGGTGTTGCCGCTCGTGGGTTCCACGATGGTCCCGCCAGGGCCGATGAGGCCGTCCCGCTCAGCAGCCTCGATCATCCGCGTGGCGATACGGTCCTTCACCGATCCGCCCGGGTTGAGGTACTCCACCTTGGCGTAGACCGGGCAGGGGATCCCCTCCGTGACCCGATTCAGCCTCACGAGGGGGGTATTGCCGATGAGTTCCACGACAGAGTCGACGACGCGCACGACACCAGAGCCTACGCTGACCCCGTGGCTCGCACACCCGCTGTCGCCCTGGCCGCCGGCGTCTACCGCTTCCCGACCCTGGGCGACTACATCAACTCCTACGCCTTCATCGATGACGACGGCTCGGTCACCCTGGTCGACTGCGGGCTCAAGCGGGCACCCGCCACGATCGTCCGCGCGCTGGAGTCCATCGGCAAGCACCCGCGCGACGTGCAGCGCATCGTGCTCACCCACGCGCACTTCGACCATGTCGGCGGCGCGTCGCGGATGGTCGACGACACATCGGTTGCCGGAGTCGATGTGCATGCCGCAGACGCCGGCTACGTGCGCACGGGCACGCGCGTGCCCGGCGACACGGCGACCACCTCCGGGCGACTCTTCGCGCGTGCACCCTGGGGTGACTTCCACGCGACTCCCGTGGCGCACGAACTCGTCGACGGCCAGGTCCTCGACGTCGCGGGCGGCCTTCGCGTCCTGCACACGCCCGGTCACACCCCGGGGCACATCTCGCTGCTGCATCCGGGCACCGGCGTGCTCATCACGGGCGACTCGATCTTCAACATGAACTCCCGCATGAGCTGGCCCACCAAGATCTTCTGTACGTCGTTCCCGCAGAATGTCGAGACCGCCCACGTGCTCGGCGAACTGGACTACTCCGTGGCGGCCTTCACCCATGGCCCCGAGATCCGCGACAACGCTCGGGAGCAGGTGCGCGGCTTCCTGCAGCGGGCCCGCACCTGATGCCGGGTCCCCTCGCCCGGGCGGCTGCCGCCGCGGGAGCCACCGCGGTCGCCGTGGGCGGACTGCTCGCAGCCCAGGCCTTCGAGGCCCGCCGTCGCATCGGCCCGCGCACGACGACCGCGCCCTACGCCGACGGCCGCTACGGCAGCGGGCCAGGTACGTCGATCCGGCTCGCCGTTCTCGGCGACTCGGGAGCGGCGGGCCTCGGGGCGGAAAGGCCTGACGACACGATGGGCGCGATCCTCGCCACGGCGCTCGCCGAGGTGTCGGGGCGCACGGTGACGCTGAGCAACCACGCGGTGATCGGCGCGCAGACGAGCGACCTCGATCCGCAGATCGACCGAGCGCTGTGGACCAGGCCCCACGTCGCCGTGATCATGGTGGGCGCCAACGATGTCACCCACCTGGTCCCGCGCGCGCTGTCCGCACGCAGGCTGCGCCGCGCGATCCGCCGCCTGCGCGAGGCCGGCATCGAGGTCGTCATGGCCACCTGCCCCGACCTCGGCACCGTCAAGCCCGTCCCGCAGCCCCTGCGCGCGGTGATGCGCCGGTCATCCCGGCGGCTGGCTGCCGCGCAGGCCGAGGCGACACTGGTCGAAGGCGGGCGCCCCGTCTCGCTGGGCTCGCGGCTCGGGCCGGAGTTCGACGAGCGCCCCGACGTGATGTTCGCGGAGGACCGCTTCCATCCCTCGACCCAGGGATATGCGGCCGCCGCCCAGGCGCTCCTGCCCGAGGTGATCGCCGCCTGGCGGCTGGGCGGCGAGGGCGAGATCCTGCCGGCCCTCGCCGACGACGTCACAGGCTGAGCCGGAAGTCCCGCAGGCGCGCGGCCATCCAGGCGCGATCAGGCTCAGCAGGGGATGACGCCAGCAGGTCACGGCCGGTCACGGCTACCTGGTCGCCGACAGCGGTGTCGCCTACGTCGGGGACCTCGCGCCGGACGTCGCTGGTCAGCGACGCGCGGCGGTCAGCGAACTCCTGCGCAAGCAAGCGGGCGTCGCCTGCGTGCTCGTCCAGACGCGTGAGCGGCATCGTGCGCAGCCGATCGACCACGCGGCGAAGCTCGGTCTCCGGGTCGTCGCCAGGACTCACGACTCAGCGACTGCCTGCGTCCGGAACTACTCGCGACCGGCGGCCAAGAGGGCGAAGAAACGCAGGAACTCGAGGTAGAGCCACACCAGCGTCACGAGGAGACCGAAGGACATGCGCCAGGACTCGCGCTCAGGCAGACCCATCGCCACACCCTGCTTGATCGCCTCGAAGTCGAGCATGAGGCTGAACGCCGCGAGGCCGACGCCGAAGATGCACAGGAGCAGACCCAGGGTGCCCACGCCGTAGAAGCCCCAGCCGCCGCCCACTCCGAACATCGCGGCCACCAGGGAAGCGAGGCCGATGAAGAAGTAGGACACCATCGCCACGAGCATGAACTTCATGAACTTGTTGGTGACCTTGACGATGCCGGTGCCGTAGAGCAGGAGCATGACGCCGAAGGTGGTGAACGTGGCGAGGACCGCCTGGAGCACGAGCCCCTCGTAGTCCGAGGCGAGCGCGATCTGGTTGTACCAGTAGCTGATGGAGCCGAGGAAGACGCCGGAGACGGCGGCATACAGCAGGGTGAGGGGTGGGCTCACCTGGCGCTTGAAGGCGTTGACCAGGCCCAGCACCAGGGTGGCGATCATGGCGCCGAAGACCAGGAGCGTGCCGATGCCGGGCAGCGCCTCGGTGATGAACCAGCCCGCGAAGGCCATGACGACTGCGATCCCGAACATGATCGCGGACTTGGCCATCACGTCGGCGTAGGTGATCCGCTGGCCGGCGGGGGCCGGGATCTGCACGCCGGTGTAGATGCCGGCATCGCCACCCGTGGGGGCCGGAGCGGTCGCGGGGGCCGGAGCAGGGGCGCCGTACTGTGCCGAGGCCACGGCGCTGCGGCCCTCCTCGTAGGCGAACCCGGCCCCAGAGCGGCTGGCCTGGGCGGCGTCGCGGTCGATACGGGCAAGGACGGGGTTGGCCGTCTGCATGCTGCTCCTCCTGCGCTGGTGAGGCGGGGCTCCCCCGCCTCGTGAAGCGGGCCCTCGCCCGCTTCCTCTCCACGGTAACGGATCCGGCCCCGGAAGCAATCCCCAACGGCCGGCCCGGCGGCCACGGACCATTCGGCGGGGGGATCGGCTGGCCGGCACGCGCCTAGGCTGGGGGCGCCCCCGTAGTCCAATCGGCAGAGACACCCGGCTTAAACCCGGCACAGTGAGGGTTCGATCCCCTCCGGGGGCACCGCTGCCGGACGGGGCAATCAGCCGGCCAGGGCGCGCGCTCGCCCGAGGACGTCGTCGAGCATGGCCTCGGTGAGCCGGCCGGTGAAGGTGTTCTGCTGGCTCGGGTGGTAGCACCCGAGCAGCGACAGGAGGCCGCCGTCCGGGCCGTCGAGGCGGGCCTCGGCTCCGTGGCCGAACACCGGACGCGGACGGGGCACGGGGATGCCTGCGGCGACGAGATCGCGCAGCACCGCGGTCCACGCGAATCCCCCGAGGGCGACGATCACGCGCGGGCGACACAGCTGGATCTCGCGCACGAGCCACGGCGCGCACGTGTCGCGCTCCGTCGGCGTCGGCGCGTTGCCCGGAGGCGCGCATCGCACGGCAGCCGTCACGCGCAGGCCGTCGAGGCGCTGGCCGTCGTCGCGCGATGTCGACTCGGGCTGGGCGGCGAAGCCCGCACGGTGCAGGGCCGCGAAGAGCCAGTCGCCGCTGCGGTCGCCGGTGAAGACCCGCCCGGTCCGGTTGGCGCCATGCGCCGCCGGGGCCAGTCCGACCACGAGGATCCCGGCGCGGGGATCCCCGAAGCCGGGCACGGGGCGCCCCCAGTAGTCCTGGTCGGCGTACGCCGCCCTGCGCTCCCGGGCCACGTGCTCGCGCCAGGCCAGCAGCCGCGGGCACGCGCGGCACCGGGTGATCGCGGCATCGAGTTCGGGGATGCTCGCGCAGGCGGCTGCGGCCGTCTCGGGGGACGTCGTCAGCGGAAGGGCCCATCGAGACGGCGATGCAGGAGAGACAGCGTGCGATCCCACGCGAGCGCGGATGCCCCCGCGTCATGCACCTCCGAGCGGTCGTCATTGAAGAACGCGTGCTGGGTGCCGGCATAGGTCTCGACGACCGCGATGCCGCCGTGCTGGGCGATCGCATCGGCGTAGCGGGCGATGTCGTCGCCGGTCGACGCCAGGTCGGCCTCGCACTGGTGAACGAGCGCCTCCTTGCCGGCGTACGCACTCCAGGCGGGGTGGTAGTCCGGCCACGGCATGGCGGGGTAGAACGCCGCAGCGCAGTCGATGTCGGGACTCACCGTGGGCGCGAGGAGCGCCAGTCCGCCACCCATGCAGAAGCCCACGCACCCCACCTGGGTGCCCGTGAGCAGGCCGCTGCGCACAAGGTGATCGGCCGAGGCGGCGATGTCGTCGGCTGCCGAGGCCACGCGCAGGCCCATCATGAGCTTGCCGGCCTCGTCGGGCTCGGTGGTGTGCGCGCCACGGAAGAGGTCGGGAGCGAGGGCGACGAATCCCGCGGCGGCGAGCCGGTCCGCGACGGAGCGGATGTGGGGGACGATCCCCCACCATTCCTGGATGACGACCACGCCAGCTCCGCGGCCGGAGGCGGGGACGGCGAGGTAGCCGGTGAGGCCGTGCTGGCCGGAGGGGATGTCGACGGTGGGCATGCCGGAAGCCTAGGAGGCGGCGCGCTCGACGGGCACGGTGCTTCCGCGCACCGTGAGCGTGGTGGGGACGGTGATCTCGTCGGGCCCGTCGACGTCCTGGCCGAGCATTCGCGCGAGGAGGGCATCAGCGGCCATCCGGCCCATCTGCGCCACCGGCTGGCCGACGGTCGTGAGGTCGAGGAGCTCGGCGAGATCGTGGCCGTCGATGCTGGCGATAGCGATGTCCGCGCCCGGGCGGATGCCGTGGCGCTGGAGGGCGCGGATGGCCCCGAAAGCCATGTCGTCCGACATCGCGAAGACCGCGGTCGGCGGCTGCGGCTGCGACAGCAGCGACGTCATCGCAGACTCCCCACCCGCCACCGTGAAGTAGCCGAAGGCCTCCAGGCTCGGATCGCACCCGAGGCCCGCGCCCTCCATGGCGGTCGTGTAGCCCAAGGCGCGATTGGCCTGCGAGGTCGAGGCCTGCGGACGCCCGGAGATGATCCCGATACGTTCGTGTCCGAGGTTGATCAGGTGCTGTGTGGCCATCCGGCCGGCGGCCGCGTCATCGATGCACACCGAGGGGACCCCCGGCCATCGCACTCCGACGAAGCTCGTGGGCAGGCCGATCTCGAGCATGTCCGCGATGCGCGGAGCGTCGGTCGGCAGGGTGACCACGATGACGCCGTCCACGCGCCCTCGCAGCCGGCGCTCCGCGGGTAGTCCCGGGCTGGTGGCGGGATCGCCGACCTCGTAGACGAGCAGGTCGACGTCGCTCTCCTGCAGGACGTCGCTGATGCCCGATAGCAGGGTGGAGAAGAACCACCGGTCGATGAAGGGCGTGATGACAGCGACCGTGCCGGTGCGGCCGCTGGCGAGACGCGAGGCACTCGGCGACACGACGTAGTCGAGCTCGGCGGCGACGCGGCGCACCCGCTCGCGCGTCTCGGGGTCGACGTGCGGCAGTCCGCGCAGCGCGCGCGACACGGTGGCCGTGGAGACACCGGCCGCCTGCGCGACGTCGCGGATGGTGATCGACACGCTTCCCCTCCGCGCCGTGGACGCCGGGAAACGGCGCCGTCGGATTCTGAAACAGCCCGGGTCCGGATCGGATACGGGCCCGAGCGGGGAGTGTACGGCGCTCCGCGGCGCTGCCGCAATCGCTTACAGGATCACGGTCGACCGGGGGGCCGGTCCGCCAGGCTGCGCGCGACCCCGTCGAGGATGTCGGTCTCGCTTGCGATCACCGGCAGGCCCGTGCGGCGCATGATGGCCCGAAGCACGAGGGCGCCGCCTCCGATCACGTCGACCCGCCCCGGGTGCATGACGCTCAGGGCCGCCCGGTCGGTCCGAGGCATGGCCAGCAGTCGGGCCGTGACCGCCTCGACCTCATCGGAGGTCGCGACGAGCCCGTGGATCTCAGCCGGGTCGTAGGCGGGCAGGTCGTGGATGAGGGCCACGAGGGTGGTGACGGTGCCGGCGACCCCGATGAGCGAGCGTGCCTGATCGAGGGACACCTCGCTGGCGGCGCGGTCGAGTGCTCCTGCGACATCGGACTCAACGCGCGCGATCTCCTCGGCCGAGGGCGGGTCGCCGTGCAGATGGCGCTCAGTCATGCGCACGCAGCCGATGTCGACCGACACCGCCGCCTGGACATCGACGGTGCCCTTGCCGCTGCGGTCACCGAGCACGAACTCCGTCGATCCTCCACCGATGTCCACCACCAGCGTCGGCATCGCGATGAGATCCGCAGGCAGTCCCTCGACGGCACCGCGGAAGGACAGTCGCGCTTCCTCCGCACCGGAGATGACCTCAGGAGCGATGCCAAGCCGCTCGCGTACGCCGTCGACGAAGGCCGAGCGATTGCTCACGTCACGGCTCGCGCTCGTGGCGACGAAGCGCAGTCGCTCGACGCCCAGGTCATCGATGGTCGCGGCGTAGTCGTCGCATGCCGCGAAGGTGCGATCCAACGCCGCCTGCGAGAAGGCGCCCGTGCGGTCGACGCCCTCGCCGAGGCGCACGATCGTCATCTCGCGTACGACCTCCACCAGGTCCCGGCCATCGACGTCAGCCACGAGCAGGCGGATGCTGTTGGTCCCGCAGTCGATCGCGCCGACCCTCATGCCCCCTCCTCCTCTTCCCGGGCCATCGCGCACGAATGACCGGTCCACCACTCCCCCACGAGGGCGCGGGTCTCGTCGCCGAGCGGGTTGACACCAGGACCAGCGGCGAGGGAGTGGGCCAGGAGCACGTGCAGGCACTTGACCCGGTCGGGCATCCCACCGGCCGAAACGCCCTCGATCTCGGGGACCTCACCCAGCTGCGCCCGCGCCGCGAGATAGGCGGTGTGCGCCTCGGCGTACGCGGCGGCAAGCTCTGGATCATCCGCGAGCTGCCGCTCCATGTCGCGCATGACCCCGCCGCCTTCAAGGCGTCCGACGGCTGATGCCGCTCGCGGGCAGGTGAGGTAGTAGACGGTGGGGAACGGCGTGCCATCCGCGAGACGCGGCGAGGTGATGACGACATCGGGCTGCCCGCACGGGCAGCGATGCGCGACCCCCACAACGTCGCGCGGTTCACGACCGAGCTGCCACGCGATCGCCTGCCGGTCGTCCGGCGAGATCACGACCGGTCGGCCTGGAGCGTGGACTCCCACAGTCGGGAGTACCACGGGTCCTGCTCGTCCGGGCGCTGCTCCTCCGGCACGATCGGGCGATCGTCCTCGCCGAGCACGACGTAGCCGACCTCGCCGGGGAAGACGAAGTGCAGACGGCTGCGCGCCTGGGCGATGACGAAGGCAGGGTCCTCCCAGTCCTCGAGCTCCGCGCGCAGGCCCTCAACGCGCTCGCGCGCCTGGGCGACGTCGGACTCCAGCGCCGCGATCTCGGACTGCTGGGACAGCCAGGCCCGCAGCGGGATCGCGAGCGTGACCACGAGGGCAGCCAGGACGAGGACGAGGACGGCCGCCCGGCCGGTCAGCGTGGGACGGGGGCCGGACACCCGGTCATGATCTCACGCGGTGAGGCCGGAGCGCGGGAACGCCGCGGCGCCCGCATAGCGTCCAGCGTCGTCCAACTCCTCCTCGATGCGCAGGAGCTGGTTGTACTTGGCGACGCGCTCCGAGCGCGCCGGGGCACCCGTCTTGATCTGCCCCGCGTTGACCGCCACCGCGAGGTCGGCGATGGTCGTGTCCTCGGTCTCCCCAGAGCGATGGCTCATCATGCAGCGGTAGCCGTTGCTCTGGGCCAGTGCCACGGCGTCGAGGGTCTCGGTGAGACTCCCGATCTGGTTGACCTTGACGAGCAGTGCGTTGGCCGCGCCCTCCGCGATCCCTCGGGCGAGGCGCTCGGGATTGGTGACGAAGAGGTCGTCGCCGACGAGTTGGACGCGGTCGCCGATCGCATCGGTGCAGTGGATCCAGCCAGCCCAGTCGTCCTCCGCGAGCGGGTCCTCGATGGAGACGAGCGGGAAGTCCGCGAGGAGGCCCTCGTAGTAGCCGGTCATCCACTCGCTGGAACGCGCGGCACCCTCGAACTGATACGAGCCGTCGGTGTAGAACTCGGTCGACGCGACGTCGAGGGCAAGCGCGATGTCGGATCCGACGGTGAGTCCTGTGCGCCCGATGGCCTCGACGATCAACTCGAGTGCCGCGCGATTGCTCGCCAGGCTCGGCGCGAACCCGCCCTCGTCGCCGAGGCCCGTCGCCAGGCCCTTCTCCTTGAGCACCGACTTCAGCGCGTGGTAGGTCTCGGCTCCCCAGCGCAGTGCCTCGCTGAACGTCGCGGCCCCGATGGGGGCGACCATGAACTCCTGGATGTCGACATCGGTGTCCGCGTGCGCACCGCCGTTGAGGATGTTCATCATCGGCACGGGCAGCACGTGGGCATTGGGGCCACCGACGTAGCGGAAGAGCGGAAGACCGGCCGATCCCGATGCGGCGCGCGCCACGGCGAGCGAGACGCCGAGGATCGCGTTGGCGCCGAGCCGCGACTTGTTGGGGGTGCCGTCGAGGTCGCACATGACCTGGTCGATGAGCCGCTGCTCCGAGGCATCGATGCCCAGGATCTCCGGGGCGATCTCGTCCTCGACCGCAGCGACCGCGGCCAGAACTCCCTTGCCGAGGTAGCGGTCGTTGTCGCCGTCACGGCGCTCGGCGGCCTCGAAGGCTCCGGTCGAGGCACCCGACGGGACGGCAGCGCGCGCGGCGGTGCCGTCATCGAGCACGACCTCGACCTCGACGGTGGGATTGCCGCGCGAGTCCAGGATCTCGCGGGCGATGACGTCATCAATGCTGGCCATGCGAGGACCCTACCGACCGGCCGGCCCCTGCCCGGTCACAGGCCGAGCACCGCGCGCAGGTGGCGGGGACCCAGGGAACCATGGCCCAGGACGAGGTCGTGGAGGCGGCGGTCGCTCCAGTCCGGATGCAGCACGCGAAGGTCGTCGACGAGCTGGCGGACCCCTCGCCATCCCACGAAGTAGGTGGGCAACTGCGTCGCGGTGAGCAGCGCACGCCGCCACTTGCCCGCCGCCTCGGCCTCCTCCTGGAATCCTCGCCTGCGCAGCAGCTCGACGGCGGCCACCTCGTCGATGTCGCCCCCGTGGACGCGCGCGTCGAGGATCGCGTTGAGCGTGGCGCGCGCCTGCATCTTGAGCTGCTGGAGGCGCATGCGCAGCGGCGCGCGCGGATCGTCGTCGGGCGCGTAGCCACGATCGACGAGCAGCTCCTCGGCGTAGACAGCCCATCCCTCGATGAACACACCGGACGGCGCGAGCCGGCGTACCAGGGAACCGCCCGCCTCGCGCGCCCGGGCGAGTTGGACCACGTGCCCCGGCATCGCCTCGTGGATGGCGAGGTCGTGCAGCAGGTCGGCGTTGTACTCGCGCAGGAAGGACCTTACGCGCTCGGGAGCCCAGTCGTCCGGCGGAGGAGCCACCGCCACGACCGTCCGCAGTCCCGTCTCCTCCAGGGGACCCGGCGCATCGCAGTAGGCGACGGCGACCCCTCGGTGGATGCGCGGCATATCGCCGATGTCGACCGACTGGTCAGGGAGGGCGAGGAGGTCGTGCTCGTGGACGAACCGGGTCGCGCGGTCGATCGCATGGCGGATCGTCGGGACCACGGTGTCGCGGTCGACGATCGCGCGATCGGCGGCGTCGGCCAGGGCCCGCCGCACGATGTCGGGCGAGTGCACCGACTCACCGAGGTACTCCGCGGCCACCTCGCGCATCCGTGCCGTCACGTCATCGAGATGAGCCTCCGCCATCTCGAGGACCTGCACGGGGGCGAGTTCCTCGTCGAGGTGGTGCCACAGCGCCGCGCTGTAGAGCCGTACGCCGAGTCGGGGATCGCGGCGCGACCCCGGCAGGCGCTCGGCGAGCCAGGCCTGATGCCGGCTCACTGCCTCCCGGGCCGTCTCGGCGACAGCGCCATCGAGGGGGCCAAGCGCAGCGAGCTCGTCCAGGACCGCGTCGAATCCATCCAGCCGGAGCAGTGCGGTCTCCACGTGGATCGCCGACATCTCCTGCAGCGTCGCGCGCGCGTCGGCCAGGAAGCCCGGCACCGCGCTCAGTCGCGCATGGGCGCTCTCCAGTCGCACCTCAGCGGGAGCGAAGTCGCGCACGGTGAGCGCGTGCAGACCACTCGACGGGTCCCACGCCAGCGCATCCCAGCGGTGGCGTGCGATCTCGGAGAGATCGAAGGCCTGCGCGGCGAGCCGCGCCCGCAACACCTCGAGATCGACCTGCTCGTCGACCGTCAGCGCGAGATCGTCGACCCCGTCGATGCGCTCCAGCAGCCCGTCGAGGTCGCGCACGTGGGCGTCGACCGCGGAGTCGGTCAGGTCCGGCAGACACCCATCGAGGTCGTGCACGCCCGCCTGCGTGCCTCGCACGGGATCGAAGGCGAACAGCGCATCGCGAGCGTCGCGGGCGAGCGCCGCGAGCTGCCCGGATGCGCTCATGCTCCCTCGGACTCGCGGATGCGACCCGCCTGCCGGCGCACCGCGTCGCGCAGGGCGGCCTCCGCATCCCAGCCGCGCGCGCGGCTCGCGGCGACGAGGACGAGCAGGAGGTCCCCGAGGGACTCCTCGTCTGCGATGGCCACCAGGGGATCACCCACGTCGGGAAGGGGGACGTCCAGGTGCTCACTGCGCGCGAGGATCTTGCTGGCGCGCAGTAGCGCCGGCAGGGCCTCGGGAATCCCCTCCGTGACCGATGCGCGCCCCTTCTCCTGGGCCTTGAGCTCATGCCAGCGAGACTCGACATGCTCGGCTGTCGTCACACCATCCTCCGCGGCGAAGACATGGGGGTGACGGCGTACCAACTTGGCGACGATGCCGCGGGCCACCTCGTCGATCCCCCACGGGTCCTGCGCGTCCTCCTCGGCGATTCGGGAGTGGAAGACCACCTGCAGCAGCAGGTCGCCGAGCTCCTCGCGCAGGTCGTCACGGTCACCGGACTCGATGGCCTCGACCGTCTCGTAGGCCTCCTCGAGGAGGTACTCCGCGAGGCTGCGATGCGTTTGCCGCGCATCCCAGGGGCACCCGCCCGGTGAGCGCAGGCGGTCCATGACGGCGACGAGTTCGCTCACCCCGTCGCCCGGCTCCGGCATGGCGAGAGCCTAGGGAGCCGGGAGGATGCCTGCGAGCGGATCCTCCACCTGCACCGTTGTCGACAGGTCGCTGGGCAGCGGGCCCACCGTGAGGGTCGCCGGGTCCCAGGTGCCGAAGCGAGGGCTGACCGAGATCCCCTCCTGCAGGCCGAAGCCGGTGACGTACTGCGAGACCGCCTGCTGCTGTCCTTCGGCGTCGGCGTCCGGCACGAGCGCGGCACCGAGCTTTTGCACCTGGACCGAGAGCTGCACCTGCTGCTCGATGCTCTGCGCGGGGACATTGCTGTCGAGGTACGCCTGCTGCAGCGCCTCGGGACCGCCGAGCTGGGCCTCGAAGTTCGCAATGGTCGCGTCGATCTCGCCGCGCGTGACGGTGATGCCCTGTGCTGCTGCGGCCTGGGAGACGAGCTCGGTGATGACCAGCCGCTGCAGCACGCCCAGGGTGAGCGCGAGGTCAGGCGAGCCGGCGGGGACGCCGCGCTGGGACTGGACCGCCTCGGTCTGGGACGCCAGCGTCTCCGTCGAGATGTGCACGTCGCCGACGGTCGCGGCCGATCCCGCGTCGCCCAGGCTCGCGCAGCCGGTCAGCGCCAGGCTGGCCGCCAGCGCCACGATCCCTCGCCGCACCATCGTGGTCACGATGCTCCCGCTCCCTCGCACTGGCCCACTTCTCGTGTCTGGTGTCTCATGCCGCGCCCTCCGGCGGGTCCAGGATGTCCAGCACCCCTCGGACCCACTCCACCCACTCGGTGTCACTGGTCGACCCCGCGGGCGGACGCGGCACCAGGATCGTACGGACCGCGGGCTTCATGAGCGTCCCCGGGTGCAGTCGTGTGAGGCGCAGCTGCCGGGACTCGGGCAGGTCCACCGGGTGGAAGCGCACCCGCGGGCCCGCCAGCACGATCTCCCCCACACCCGCGTCCCGGGCTCGCACGCGCAGGCGCGCGACGGCCAGCAGGGTCTCGACCGGGGTGGGCGGGGAGCCGTAGCGGTCGACGAGCTCCTCGGCGACGGCATCGACGTCCGCCTCGCTCACAGCAGCGGCGATGCCACGGTAGGCCTCGAGGCGAAGCCTCTCCTCGGGCACGTAGTCGTGCGGGATGTGCGCATCGAAGGGGAGTTCGATCCTCACGTCCAGCAGGGCGACGTCTGAATCCCCGCGGGCCCGCGCCAGCGCCTCCCCCACGAGCCGCACATAGAGATCGAATCCCACTTCTGCGATGTGACCGCTCTGCTCACCGCCCAGCAGATTGCCCGACCCCCGGATCTCGAGGTCCTTCAGCGCGATCTGCATCCCCGACCCCAGGTCGGAATGCTGCGCGATGGTGGTGAGGCGCTCGTAGGCGGTCTCCGTCAGCGGGCGCTCCGGCGGGTAGAGCAGGTAGGCGTATCCGCGTTCCCGTCCTCGGCCGACGCGACCGCGCAGCTGGTGCAGTTGGGACAGGCCCAGCGCATCGGCCCTGTCGACGATGAGCGTGTTGGCATTGGGGATGTCGATGCCGTTCTCCACGATCGTCGTGGCCACGAGCACGTCGATGCGTCGCTCCCAGAAGTCCAGGACGATGCGCTCCAGCTCGTGCTCGTTCATCTGGCCGTGGGCCACGGCGATGCGCGCCTCGGGAACGAGGTCGCGAAGGCGCCCCGCGACGCGATCGATCGACTCCACGCGATTGTGGATGAAGAAGACCTGCCCGTCGCGGATGAGCTCGCGGTGGATCGCAGCGGCGACCTGCCGGTCGTCGAAGGGCCCGACGTAGGTCAGCACGGGATGGCGTTCCTCCGGAGGCGTCTGGATCGTCGACATCTCCCGGATGCCCGTAAGCGACATCTCGAGGGTGCGAGGGATGGGCGTCGCCGACATGGTGAGGACGTCCACGGATGCCCGCAGCGCCTTGATGTGCTCCTTGTGCTCGACACCGAAGCGCTGCTCCTCGTCGACGATGAGGAGCCCGAGGTCCTTGAAGCGCACCTGGGGCGTGAGCATGCGGTGGGTGCCGATGACGACGTCGACCGTGCCATCGGCCAGGCCCTCGAGGGTGCGCTTGGCCTCCGCATCGGTCTGGAACCGGGAGAGCGCGGCCACCTTCACCGGAAAGGGCGCGTAGCGCTCGGTGAAGGTGCGGAAGTGCTGCTGGACAAGCAGGGTTGTCGGCACCAGGACCGCCACCTGCCTTCCGTCCTGGACGGCCTTGAAGGCGGCGCGGACGGCGATCTCGGTCTTGCCGTAGCCCACGTCGCCGCAGATGACGCGATCCATGGGCGTGGGGCGTTCCATGTCCGCCTTGACCTCGTCGATGCTGGCCAGCTGGTCGGGCGTCTCCACGAAGGGGAAGGCGTCCTCGAGCTCGCGCTGCCAGGGAGTGTCGGGACCGAAGGCGTGACCCGGTGTCGCCTGCCGCTTGGCATAGAGGCGCACGAGTTCATCGGCGATCTCGCGGACCGCGCGACGCGCCCGCGCCTTGGTGCGCTGCCAGTCTGATCCCCCGAGCTTGCTCAGGGACGGCGCCTCGCCTCCGACGTAGCGCGTCACCTGATCGAGCTGATCCGTCGGGACGTAGAGGCGATCCGGAGGCTGGCCACGCCGGGATGCGGCGTACTCGATGACGAGGTACTCACGGGTGGCATCGGCCACGGTGCGCTGGACCATCTCGACGTAGCGCCCGACACCGTGCTGCTCATGAACGACGAGGTCGCCCGCGGCGAGCTGCAGGGGATCGATGGTCCGACGGCGCCGAGAGGGCATGCGGGCGGCATCGCGGACAGGTGACCGCTGGCCGAAGAGGTCACCCTCGGTCACGACGACGACGCGGCCGCCCGCGGAGGCGAAGCCGCCCTGCCAGCGCGCCGCAGCGACGATGACATCGCCACCGGGGGGGTCGGCCTCGGGCACTTCCTCGCGCCAACTCGCCGGGATCCCCTCGTCGCGCAGGGAGGTCGCGAGGCGCTCGGCTGACCCGGGGCCCTCGGCGAGGAGGAGGACCCGGTCCCCCGCGTCGCGCCACGCACGGATGTCGTCGAGCACCTCGCCGAGATTGCCGCGCCGGTCGGGCAGGGGGCTCGCCTCAACCGCGAGGTCATCGCCCTCCTGCGCGAAGGGGTCGGTCGTCCACACCGGACCGCGGGCGCGCGCAGCGGACTCGACATCCGCGACCGAGCGGTACGCCGCTGCGGACAGGTCGAGCCCCTCGACGTCGAGCGGGGTGGCAGCGCCCGCGGTGGCGCTATGCCACGAAGCCTCGAGGAACTCCTGCGACGTGCGCACGAGGTCCTCCGCGCGCGACCGGATGCGCTCGGGATCACAGAGGAGGACGAGGGACCCCTGCGGCAGGAGGTCCACGATCAACTCCATGCGATCCGCGAGGACGGGGGCGAAGGCCTCCATGCCGTCGACGACCATCCCCTCCGCGACGCGATCCAGGACATCCGCAGCCTGCGGATGCGCCCGGGCCAGGTCGCGGGCCCGCGCCCGCACCTGCGAAGTGAGCAGGAGCTCACGCGCCGGATGCAGCTCCACGCGACCCGCGTGGTGGCGCGATCGCTGGTCCGCCACCGAGAAGTCGCGGATCTCCTCGATCGTGTCGCCCCAGAGTTCGATGCGGACCGGATGCTCCGCCGTCGTCGGGAAGACGTCGATGATCCCGCCGCGCACGGCGAACTGACCGCGGCGCTCGACGAGGTCGACACGCGAGTAGCCCCGCAGCACGAGATCGGCCACGACTGAGTCGACGTCGATGTCGGCGCCCTCGTCCAGCACCAGGGGGTCGAGGTCCGCAAGTCCGCCGACCAGCGGCTGGAGGACCGACCGCACGGGGGCGCAGACCACGCGAAGGGGGTCGCCCGGCGCAGGATGCACGATCCGTCGCAGGAGGCAGACGCGGCCGCCCGCGGTGTCCGCCGCCGGGCTCAGGCGCTCATGCGGGAGCGTCTCCCAGGAGGCAAAGACCGCCGCGCTCGCCGCACCCAGCTGGTCCTCGACCGCGTCTGCGATCTCCTCGGCCTCCCGGGCGGTGGCCGTGACGACCAGGATCCTGCGTTCGTCGGGCGCCTCGGCGGCGATCGCACCGACGAACGCGGGTCTGGCCTCGGGGATCGCCGTGACATGGACGCCGTCGACGCCGCGCACGGCATGCGCGACCGCCTCGGCGATGCCGGGGATGCCGCTGAGAGCCTGCGCGAGGCCGGGAAGCGTCACGCTCCGGACGCGCGCAGCATCCCTGCGCGCAGCTGCTCGGCGAAGGCAGGGAGGCCGACGAGGAGATCCGTGACGTAGGGGCGCTCGCGGTTGAAGCTCACCGGGCTGCCGTCGACATGGGATGCAGTGAGGCCGTGGGCGTGAGCCACCGCCAGCGGCGCGGCGACGTCCCACTCGTAGAAGCCGGTGTCGTGGACGTACGCCTCGGCGCGACCGGAGAGGATCTCGTTGACCTTGGCGCCGACGGAGCCCACGTCGATCACCTCGACGCCGTGCGGATGCCCCTGCTCGCGCAGGCTCGCGTCGAGGGCCGCGACCACGTCGGCGAGGACTGCCGGCGGGCGGGTGCGGGAGGCCACGATGCGCACAGGTCGATCCTGGGGGAGGGCGCGCGCGGGCACGGGCACGTCATCCGAGCGGCGCGCGAGCCCCTGCGCGGGCAGGTCCACCGTGCCGGCGCTCAGCCGGCCGCCCCCGGGCGCTGCAGGATCCGCGTGCCACAGGACGACGTGCACGGCGAAGTCGACACGACCCTGGCCGTACTCCCAGGTGCCATCGAGGGGATCCACGATCCACACGCGCTCGGCCCCCAGCCGCGCCAGGTCGTCGGCTCCCTCCTCGCTGAGGACGCAATCGCCCGGGCGCGCCTGCGCGAGCCGGGCGACGATGAGCTCGTGGGACGAGGCGTCCGCCTGCTTGCGCAGCGCGTCGGCCCTGTCCTTGTCTTCCACGGGACCGAAGCCGTCGCGCAGTTCGAGCAGCAGCCGGCCTGCTTCGGCTGCCACGCTCGCGGAGACCTCCATGTCGGTCGCATCGGCGAGGGAAGTGAGGGTCATGGCGTGCCCTTCGGACGAGTCGGATGTGAGGGACAAGGCGGCGTCGTGAGCCGGGACCGAGCCTATTCGGCGTTGAACCTATTCTGCGCCACGGCGACGCCATCCGAGATGACGCATTCGATGGCGTCATCGGCGCGGTCGATGAGCAGCGCGAGGTCGTCGCGCTGGGCGGCGGCGAAGGGCTTCAGGACGTAGTCCGCCGGATCCTGCCTGCCCGGCGGCCGCCCGATGCCCACCCGGATGCGGATGGTGTCGCCGGTGCCCAGGACCCTGCGGATGCTGCGCAGGCCGTTGTGGCCGCCGTCGCCACCGCCATGCTTCACGCGAAGGACGCCGAAGGGGATGTCGAGCTCGTCATGGACGATCACCGTGCGGTCGACAGGCACGCGGAAGTGGTCCGCCAGGGCCTTCACCGGGCCACCTGACTCGTTCATGTAGGAGCGGCCGCGCGCAAGGACGACTCGATGGCCCTGCCAGCGCGTGTCGAGCACGTCGCACCGGGTGTAGCGGTCGGACTTCAGTCGGCCGCCCCACCTGTGCGCGAGCTCCTCGACGGCCATGGCGCCGACGTTGTGTCGCGTGCGGGCGTACTCAGGGCCCGGATTGCCCAGGCCGATGACAAGCCAGGCCGGCATGGCGTCGCCTCCGTCATCCCCGCGAGAGCGGCGGAAGATGCTCAGGATTCGTCGCTCGAGCCCTCGCTCGAGCCCTCGCCCGAGGAGTCGCTCGCGCCCTCGCCCGAATCGCCACTAGCAGCGGACTCGGACTCCTCGGCCGGCCCCTTGGGGGCAGGAGCCGATGCGGCGGCCTCAGCAGCGGCGGCCGCCTCGGCGACGAGGACCTCCGCCTCGGCGGCGCGCTCACGCGCTTCCGCGGCGGTCACGATGATGAGATCGACGTGCTCGATCGTGCGCTTGACCGGGTCGCGCTGCACGTCGCGCGGCTTGGCCAGGGTGGTCGCGGAACCCTGGACGATCTCGAGCGTCACCTTCGGCTTGCGCAGTGCCTGCTCGAGGTCATGCCCGGGAAGGGACAGGTGCACGAGCTCGGTGCCGCTGCCGTAGAGGACGACGGGGATGCGACCTGACCGGCGCAGCTTGCGCGCGGCACCCTTGCCGAAGTCGGAGCGGGGCTCGGCCTCCAGGCGGATGTTCACGATCGATCCTCCTCGTCCACCGTCGGAGACGTCCTCCGAGCGGAGCAGCCACGGCGCGGTGCGGCCAGCGGCCACGTCGATCACGGTGCTATGCGCACCCTCGCCGAGGAGCGGCCCGACTCTAGCCGAGGCCTGACCGGGCCCCGCGACCGGGCCCCGAGCCCGCCGTCAGGGGGAGACCGGGACGCGCTCGGGCGTCTCGAACATCCGCGTCACCGAGCCGTCCGTGAAGACCTCGTAGATCGCCTGGGCGAGCAGCGGCGCGATGGACAGGATCGTGAGCTTGTCGAACTGGCGCTCGGGAGGGATCGGCAGGGTGTTGGTGACGACGACCTCGCTGATGCGCGAGTCCTGAAGCCGCTGCGCAGCCGGCTCGCTGAGGATGCCGTGCGTGGCTGCGACGATGACCTCGGCGGCGCCGTTCTCGAAGAGCGTGTCCGCCGCCTTCACGATGGTGCCGCCCGTGTCGATCATGTCATCGACAACGATGCAGACTCGATCGCGTACGTCGCCCACGACCTCGAAGACGCGGACCTCGTTGGGGGTGTCGGGGTCACGACGCTTGTGGATGATGGCCAGCGGAGCGCCGAGGATGTCGGTCCACTTCTCCGCCACGCGCACGCGTCCCGCGTCGGGCGAGACGACAGTGATGCGGTCGAGGTCGACGCGCGCGGAGATGTGCTCGGCGAGGAGGGGCAGGGCGAACAGATGGTCGACCGGCCCGTCGAAGAAGCCCTGGATCTGGGACGTGTGCAAGTCCACGGTGATGAGCCGGTCGGCCCCGGCCGCCTTGAACAGATCGGCCATGAGCCGGGCCGAGATGGGCTCGCGGCCGCGGTGCTTCTTGTCCTGGCGGGCATAGCCGTAGAACGGCGCGATCACCGTGATGCGCTTGGCGGATGCGCGCTTGAGCGCATCGACCATGATGAGCTGCTCCATGATCCAGGTGTTGATCGGAGTCGTGTGGCTTTGCATCACGAACGCATCGCACCCGCGGACCGACTCCTTGAAGCGCACGAAGATCTCGCCGTTGGCGAACTCGTAGGCGTCGACGGGGCATAGCTCGGTGCCCAGATGCGAGGCGACCTCCTCCCCCAGGTCGGGGTGCGCCCGACCGGTGAGGAGCACGAGCCGCTTGCTCGGGGGGACGGTCAACTCGCTCACGATGACTCCTCGCTGGTCGGGGGCTGATCGCGGTCTGCGTCGGCGGCACGCGCCGATTCGGTGCCGGGGCGCTTGCGCTGCACCCATCCGGGAATGTTGCGCTGGCGAGCACGGCCCACGGCCATCGCGCCTGCGGGGACATCCTCGGTGATGACCGAGCCCGCAGCCGTGTAGGCGCCATCGCCGACGGTCACGGGCGCCACGAGCATCGTGTCGCTGCCGATGCGGGCGTGCCGGCCGATCACGGTGCGGTGCTTGGCCTGCCCGTCGTAGTTCACGAAGATCGTCGCCGCGCCGACGTTGGTCCCCTCGCCCACTTCGGCGTCGCCGACGTAGGACAGGTGCGGGACCTTCGCGCCCGACCCGAGGCTGGCGTTCTTCATCTCCACGAAGGCCCCCGCACGAGCGTCCGGTCCCAGGCGTGCGCCGGGTCGCAGATAGGTGAAGGGGCCGACGCTGGCACCGGCCTCGATCACCGCGAGCTCTGCCCATGTGTGGATGAGGGTGGCACCCTCTCCCACCTCGCACGACGTCAGCGTCGTTCCGGGCCCGATCCGCGCCCCGGCGGCGACGGAGGTCGGTCCGAGCAACGACGTCTGCGGGAGGAGCGTGACGTCGGGCGCCAGGTCGACGTCGACGTCGATCCAGGTGGATCCCGGGTCGAGCATCGAGACGCCGGCGCGCATCCAGCGGTCGTTGATGCGATCGCGCATGAGTGCGGCAGCCTCTGCGAGCTGAACCCGATCGTTGACCCCGAGGATCTCGTGGGAGTCGTCTACGACAATCGCGGCGACGCGATCCCCGTCAGCGCGAAGGATGCCCACGGCATCGGTGAGGTACTCCTCGCCCTGGTCGTTGGCCGTGGTGAGCCTGTCGAGCGCTGGCCCAAGACGGGCCGGGTCGAAGGCATACATCCCCGCGTTGATCTCGTCGATGGCCAGGACCTCGGAGGAGGCATCGCGGTGCTCGACGATGGCCTCAACGGACCCGTCCGGCGCCCGCACGATGCGCCCATAGCCGGCAGGATCGCGCAGGATCGCGCTGAGGAGCGTGGCGGCGGCCCCGGTGCGGACGTGATCGTCGACGAGCATCCGCACCGTGGACCCGGTGAGCAAAGGGGTGTCCCCGCTGAGGACGACGACCGGCGCGGACGTCAGCGGCTGTGCCGACGCCAGCGCCGCGAGGGCGATCCGCACCGCATGCCCGGTGCCGAGCTGCTCCTCCTGCACGACCGTGTCGACCCACGGCGCGACCTCCTCGAGGTGCGCGAGGACCTGGTCGCGCGCGTGGCCGATCACCACCACGACATGCGACGGATCGACGGCAGAGGCAGCCTCAAGCACGTGACCGATGAGCGTGCGGCCAGCAATGGCATGGAGCACCTTGGGGGTCGCGGACCGCATGCGCGTGCCTTCACCCGCTGCGAGGACGATGACGATCGGGCCCTGCGACGTCACCGCTCACGGACCTCCACGAGAAGGGTCGCCCCTGGGGGCAGCCGACGTCGGCACCCTACCCCCCGAGCAGGGGCTCCCGGCGAGGGAGTCGAACCCCCATTCAGAGATCCAAAGTCTCTTGTCCTGCCATTGGACGAGCCGGGATGGAGCGCCCTCGCGGGGCTCGCCGAGCAGTCTCCCAGGGTCCGTGGGCGGCCATAGCCCTGGACAGGTTACGCAACCGTAGGTTACGGTGGCGTAGGTTTATGGCGCGCCGCCCCATCGACGCGCGCGGTGGCCCGCGGTCGGCAACGAGTCAGGGAGTGGTCATGACGGCAACCATCGAGGAGCGCGGCGCATCGGGGCGCCCGGCCACCGAGCCCATGGCGCGGGGCATGCGCACGACCATCGGCTTCTTCGTCGCCGTGCCTCTCATCGCCGTCGCCCTGGCCGTCCCCGTCGCCTGGGGCGGCTGGCTGGGCTGGACCGACCTGGTCCTCGCCGCGGTCTTCTACGTCATCGCAGCCGCGGGCATCACCGTGGGATTCCACCGCCACTTCACCCATGGCTCCTTCAAGGCGCCCACGTGGGTGTCGGTCGCCCTGGCAATCGCCGGCTCCACGGCCGTGCAGGGCTCCCTCGACCAGTGGGTAGCCGATCATCGCCGCCATCACGCCCGAAGCGACGAGGAGGGCGACCCGCACAGCCCCTGGCGCTACGGCACCTCACGGCGCGCGGTCGCGAAGGGACTCGTCTTCGCCCACGTGGGCTGGCTCTTCGACGGCCAGCAGACCTCCATCGAGCGCTACGCACCTGATATCCGGGCCAACGCCGCGCTGCAGCGGGTCTCGCGCTACTTCCCCTGGATCGTCGTCTCCACGATCCTCGCCCCAGCGATCCTCGGCGGCCTCCTCACCTGGTCCTGGCAGGGTGCACTCACCGCGCTCTTCTGGGCCGGGCTGCTGCGCATCGCACTCGTGCATCACGTCACCTGGTCGATCAACTCGATCTGCCACGTCTTCGGGCAGCGTCCCTTCCGCACCCGCGACAACTCCACCAACAATCGCTGGCTGGCACTGCCCTCGCTGGGCGAGTCATGGCACAACCTCCATCACGCCGAGCCCACAGCCGCTCGACACGGCGTGCTGCGCGGCCAGGTCGACATCAGCGCCGGGATCATCCGCGCCATGGAGCGCATGCACCTCGCGCGCGATGTCCGCTGGCCTAGCCCTGCGCGCCTCGCGAACAAGCTCAAGGACCCGGCGCTGCGCCGGCGCATCCGGGGCTGGACCCCCGATGCGGAGCCTGCGACCCCGGCCGCCTCCTAGGCCACGGCGCCGAGGGATCGGCTTCCCGTCATGCGCATGACCGGTCGCGAGCGCCGCGAGCAGCTCATCGCCATCGGACGCACCCTGTTCGCCGAGAAGGGATTCGAGGCGGTCAGCGTCGAGGAGATCGCCGCCACCGCAGGCGTCTCCAAGCCGGTCGTCTACGAGCACTTCGGCGGCAAGGAGGGCCTCTACGCCGTCGTCGTCGATCGCGAGATGAACCACCTGCTGTCGATGATCAGCGGAGCCCTACAGGGCACGCACCCTCGCCAGCTCCTGGAGCAGGCCGGAATGGCGCTCTTCGACTACATCGATGCGCAGCCCGATGGCTTCCGCATCCTCGTGCGCGACTCCCCCGTCTCCCAGCAGACGGGCTCGTTCGCAAGCCTCATCGTCGACGTGGCCGGACAGGTCGAGCACCTGCTCGCCGACCAGTTCAAGGCGCACGGGCTGCCCACTCGCCTCGCGCCGATGTACTCGCAGATGCTCGTGGGCATGACCGCGCTCACCGGGCAGTGGTGGCTCGATGTGCGCAAGCCGCGCAAGGAGGAGGTCGTGTCCCACGTCGTCAATCTCGCCTGGAACGGCCTGGCACATCTGGAGGCCAAGCCGCGGTCCGCCAGGCCGTAGGCGCGGCGCGCGTCCGGTCAGCTGACGACGCGTGCACCCGGCGCGGGTCCGACGGCATGCCGGACTCCCCGGACCAGGCCGGTCCCCGCCATCTCCGCGGCGAGCGCGATCGCCTCCTCGCGGCCCCCGGCAAGGAAGACGCACGTCGGCCCGCTGCCGGAGACCAGTCCGGCCAGCGCACCGAGCTCGGCGCCCGCATCCAGGACGCCCCGCAACTGCGGGCGCAGTGCCACGGCTGCGGGCTCGAGATCGTTGACCAGGCACCGGGCAATCGCATCGGGCTCGCCCTGGCGCAGCGCGGCGAGGAGCGGTGCATCTGCCTGCGCGCCGTCCTCCGAGGGCGCCACGCGCCCCTCCGCGAGGAGCCTGTCCCACTCGGCGTAGACCGCGGGCGTCGACAACTGCGCGTCGCTCAGCGCCACCACCCAGTGCAGCTCGCCGTGGGCGAGCACCGGGGTCAGCGTCTCGCCGCGGCCGACGCCGCGCGCGGTCCCACCCGCGAGCGCGAACGGCACATCGGAGCCAAGGTGCGCCGCGATCTCGACGAGGTCGGCGTCGGACGTGTCGAGGCCCCACAGGCGCCGAAGCGCTACGAGCGTGGCAGCCGCATCGGCACTCCCCCCAGCCATGCCCGCAGCCACGGGGATCGACTTGGCGATGTCGACGGCCACGTCGGGCGCGGCAAGCCCGGCGTGCCGAGCCAGGGCGAGCGCGGCCTGTGCCGCGATGTTGTCGTCGCCGCCGGGCACGGACCCCGCGCGCTCCCCCGTCGTCGTGACGACGCGCCCGGATCCCGCCGCACCCGGGCTGACCGTGATCTCATCGACGAGCGACACGGCGTGGAAGACGGTGGTGATCTCATGGAACCCGTCGGGCCGCAGCCCGCGCACGCGCAGGCTGAGATTGATCTTGGCGGGTGCGACCGCGCGGACCGAGGGCACGGATCGACAGTAGCGGGTGGTGCGCGGACTCAGGCCAGCGCGCGAGCGCTCGCGATGCGCGCGAACGCCCCGACGTCGAGGCTCTCCCCGCGTGCCGAGGGATCGACTCCTGCCGCAAGGAGGATGCGCTCGGCCTCGGCCGCCGATCCAGCCCAGCCGGCCAGGGCCGCCCGCAGGGTCTTGCGCCGCTGCGCGAACGCCGCGTCGACGACCGCGAACACCTCGGCGCGCGACGCCGTGCACGCCGGCGGGTCATGCCGGGTGAAGGCCACGAGGCCCGACTCCACCCGCGGAACGGGCCAGAAGACACTCGCGGGGACGGCGCCGGAGCGCTCAGCGCGCGCGAACCACGCGAGCTTCACCGAGGGCACGCCGTACGTGCGGCTCCCGGGGGGCGCCACGAGGCGGTCGGCGACCTCTGCCTGCACCATCACGAGCCCCGTGCGCAGGGTGGGGAAGGCCTCGAGCAGGTGCAGGACGACGGGCACGGCGACGTTGTAGGGAAGGTTGGCGACGAGGGCGTCGGGAGTGTGCGGCAGGTCGCGGATGCGCAGCGCATCACCCGCGATGACATCGAGGCGCAGGGCGCCGTCGGGCTGCAGGCGGCGCACCGTGTCGGGCAGCGCCTCGGCGAGGACCGGGTCGATCTCGACCGCGATGACATGGGCTCCCGCAGCGAGGAGGCCGAGGGTGAGACTGCCCACGCCGGGGCCTACCTCGAGCACGACGTCACCCGCATGCACGTCGGCAAGTCGCACGATGCGACGCACGGTGTTGGCGTCGACGACGAAGTTCTGGCCCCACTGCTTGGTGGGTCGGATCCCCCACCGCTCGGCGACGCTGCGCACCTCGCTGGCGCCGAGGAGTCCGTCCACCGCTACCACTCGCCGAAGGCCCGCATGGCGTTGTCCCACAGGTCGGAGCACACCTGCTCGAGGGGCTCCTCGCGCACCTCGGCCATCGCACGGACCGTGAAGGGGACGAGATAGGAGGCGTTGACGGCGCCCCGATGGGGAACGGGAGTGAGGTAGGGGGCATCCGTCTCGACCAGCATCCGCTCGCGGGGCAGCACGGCGAGAGCGTCTCGCAACTCCCCGGCGCTCTTGTAGGTCACGACGCCGGCGAAGGAGCAGTACCACCCGCGGTCAGCGCAGTGTCGCGCCATGGCCGCGTCCCCCGAGAAGCAGTGGAAGACGACCCGATCCGGCGCGCCCTCCTCCTCGAGGATGCGCAGGATGTCGGCGTGGGCCTCCCGGTCGTGGATGACAAGCGTGCGATCCAGTCGCTTGGCGATGTCGATATGCCTGCGGAACGACTCATGCTGAAGGGCCTGGTCTGCTGGCTCGCGCGTGCGGTAGTAGTCCAGTCCGGTCTCGCCGACCGCCCGCACCGCCGAGTCCCGCGCGAGTTCCTCGATGCGCCCGATGGCGGCGTCGAGCCCGTCGCGTCCCTCGCGGGCGACGATCCGAGGCACGTCGTTGGGGTGAAGTGCCACGGCCGCGACGATCTCCGGCGTGGAACTCGCTGCCTGGACCGCCCATTCGGAGGACGCGACATCGCAGCCGACCTGCACGATGCGCGTGATGCCGGCCTCGCGCGCCAGGGCGAGTGCGGCCTCGGGGGACGGCGACTCGCCGAGCTCGCGATCGACGACGTCGAGGTGGCAGTGGGTATCGACGACAGGGCGGGGCAGTGGGTCCGTGGGACCGGGCCGCTGCCTCACGCGGGCTCCTCTTCCAGGCGCGGGAAGAGGACGGCGCCCTTGGAGACCGCCGCGCCCGCGGGGAGCTGCCCCCATGAGGCCACGCGGTCGATGCGCTGCTCGGCGATCGGCCCGAGCGTCGCCTCCGCCCCGATCTGCTCCCAGAGCAGGCCCATGGCCTTGGGCATCACGGGGTTGTAGAGGGTCGCGATCGCCCGCAGGGACTCGCACACGGTGTAGAGGATCGTGTCGAGTCGCGACGCGAGCGCATCGTCCTTGGCGACCACCCAGGGCTCCTGCTCGGTGACGTAGAGGTTGACGGCGTCGATGAACCGGCGCACGGCCGCGATGCCCGAGGCGAAGTCCAGCGCGCACATGGCCTGGTCGGCCTCGACGGCGACCTGACCGAGGAGCGCGTGGAGGTGCTCCTCAGCAGCCGTCGTCTCTCCCGGCGCAGGCAGCGACCCACCGCGGTAGCGCTGGACCATGGCGGTGGCCCGGGAGGCGAGGTTGCCCAGTCCGTTGGCCAGCTCGGCCGTGTAACGCGCGGACATGTCCTCCCAGGAGAAGGAGCCGTCCTGGCCGAACTGAATGGCCCGCATGAAGTAGTAGCGGAAGGCATCCGAGCCGAAGTGGTCCACGATCTGCTCCGGCGCGATGCCCGTCAGGCGCGTCTTGCTCATCTTCTCCCCGCCCACGAGCAGCCAGCCGTGGGCGAAGACCTTGCGCGGCAGCGGCAGTCCCGCGGCCATGAGCATCGCGGGCCAGTAGACGGCATGGAAGCGCAGGATGTCCTTGCCGACGAGGTGCACGTCCGCGGGCCAGGCGCGGCCGAAGAGCTCTGCCTCCGCTGAGCCCTCCGGTGCGCCGTAGCCGACCGCCGTCGCGTAGTTGAGCAGTGCGTCGAACCACACGTAGACGACCTGGCGTTCGTCCCAGGGCAGCCCGATGCCCCAGGACACGCTGCTGCGCGACATCGAGATGTCCACCAGGCCCTGACGCAGGAAGGACATCACCTCGTTGTAGGCACTCTGCGGCTCGACGGCCGATGGATCCGCCTCGTAGTGCGCGATGAGCGCATCGGTGAAGGCTGAGAGCCGGAAGAACCAGTTGGTCTCCTTAAGCATCTCGACCGGACGCTGGTGGACCGGGCAGAGCTGGTCTCCCTCCGGGCCTGACACCAGGTCGCCCGGCAGCTTGAACTCCTCGCACCCCACGCAGTAGGGACCCTCGTAGTCGGCCTCGTAGACGAAGCCGTTGTCGCGCACGGTCTGCCAAAAGAGCTGCACCCGCTCCTTGTGGCGCGGCTGGGTCGTCCTGATGAAGTCGTCATTGGCCGCGTCGATGGTGCCCAGCACCGGTCGCCAGGACTCCTCCACGAGCCGATCCACCCACTGCTGCGGGGCGACGCCACCGGTCTCGGCGGCGCGCTGCACCTTCGTGCCGTGCTCGTCCACTCCCGTGAGGAACCACACCTCGTCGCCGCGCTGGCGATGCCAGCGCGTGAGCACATCACCCGCGGTCGTCGTGTAGGCATGGCCGATGTGAGGCGCGTCATTGACGTAGTAGATCGGCGTCGTGACGTAGTAGGCGGCCATGGGGCGCGATCCTACTTTCCGGTCTGCTGCGCAGCGGACTTGGCACTCACCACTGCGTCGTACACCTCGCGACGAGACACGCCATGGCGCTGGGCGACGGAGAGGATGGCGGCACGCCGATCCGTCCCGCCAGACTCCAAGCTCGCCACCGCGGCGGCCCACGACTGCGGATCACCGCTGGGCGCGATCGCGATCGCGCCGCCGACGACGAGCGTGACCTCGCCGCGTACCTCGCCGAGCCCGTCGCGCAGGTCCCCGAGCGTGCCGCGACGCACTTCCTCGTAGGTCTTCGTCAGCTCCCGGCAGATCGCCGCCGGCCGCTGCGCTCCCAGGCCCTCGACGAGCGCGGCCATCGTCTCCGCCACGCGGTGGGGCGCCTCGAAGAACACCATGGTCCGGCGCTCGTCCGCGAGCTCCTCGATCCGACGCCGACGCTCGCCTGCCTTGCGCGGCAGGAAGCCCTCGAAGCAGAAGCGGTCCACGGGCAGGCCGGACACGGCGAGGGCCGCCAGGACCGCGCTGGGTCCGGGCAGGACCGTCACCTCGATGCCCGCGTCGAGGCACGCGCGCACGAGCCGGTATCCCGGGTCGCTCACCAGCGGCATGCCGGCGTCGCTCACGACGAGCACCTGATCACCGCGCACGAGGCGCTCGACCAGCTTCTTCGCACGCCCCTCCTCCACCGAGTCGTGGAGCGAGACGACATCCGCCGTGATCGTCACCCCGAGGTCCCCAGCGAGTCGGCGCAGGCGCCGGGTGTCCTCCGCGGCGATGACGTCGACCGAGCCCAGGGCCTGCACGAGCCGGGTGCTCGCATCTCCCGGGTTGCCCAGCGGGGTCGCCGCGATCAGCAGGACAGCGGGCCGGGTCACTCGACCATCCTCGCAGTCGGCACGACCCTGACCCGCCCGGTGCCTACCATGGGGCGGTGGCAACGCCGACAGCTCCCGTCGCGGAGCTTCCCCCGCGCGGCAAGGCCCCGGACGTGGCGGCAGCGGCAGCGGACCTCTTTCCGCCCTTCCCCTCCCACGGCTGGCGCGGCTGGGTAGGCCCCCTGTTCGCGATGGTGGTCGGCGGCCTGCTGCGATTCGTCCACCTCGGCAGACCGGACGCCTTCGCCTTCGACGAGGTCTACTACGCCAAGGACGCGCTCGCACTGCTGCGCTACGGCCATGAGCAGCAGTTCGACGACAGCGCCAACGAGCTGATCCTCGCGTCGGATGGCAACTGGCGCACCATCGACGTCTTCAAGGACGACCCCGCCTTCGTCGTGCACCCTCCCTTCGGCAAGTGGGTGATCGCCGGCGGAGAGTGGCTCTTCGGCGTCACGCCCTTCGGCTGGCGATTCGCCGTGGCCGTTCTCGGGACCCTGTCGATCCTCATGGCCGCGCGCATCGCGCGCAGGCTCACGCGATCGGATCTCGTCGGCACGGTGACGGGCGTACTCGTCGCCCTCGACGGCATGCACCTGGTGACCAGCCGGACAGCCGTGCTCGACATGGTGCTCTCCTTCACCGTGCTCGCGGCATTCGGCTGCCTCCTGCTGGACCGAGACCAGGTGCGCCATCGCCTGATGACGCACCCGCCGGGCCCGACCGGACCCTGGGGGCCGCGCCTGGGACCACGGCCATGGCGCTGGGCGGCGGGACTGGCGCTCGGACTCGCATGCGCGGTGAAGTGGTCGGGGCTGTGGTACCTCGCCGCCTTCGGCCTGCTCACCGTCATCTGGGACATATCCCTGCGCCGCCGGCTCGGGGTGCCGCAGCCATGGACCGTGACACTGCTGCGCAGCGCCCCCATCGCCTTCGTCGCCATGGTGGGCACGGCCGCGGTCACCTACGTCGTGACGTGGTCGGGCTGGCTGCTCACGGACGGCGGCTGGGGTCGCCAGTGGGCTGACGGCACCGCGTCGGTCATCCCCGCCGGGCTGCGGTCGCTGTGGCACTACCACGCGGAGGCGTGGCAGTTCCATGTCGGACTGACCGGCGACCACTCCTACCAGTCGAATCCGCTGAGCTGGTTCGTCCAGACCCGGCCCACCTCCTTCTACTGGGCCAGCCTGGAGAACGGCGAGTCCGGCTGCACCGCCGACTCGTGCGCGGCCGAGGTGCTCGCGCTGGGCAACCCGATCATCTGGTGGATCGGCTCCATCGCGCTGCTCTACCTGGTCTGGCGCTGGATCACCCGGCGCGACTGGAGGGCGGGAGCGGTCCTGCTCGCCGTTCTCGCCGGATGGGTGCCGTGGCTGCTCTACCTCGACCGCACGATCTTCGTCTTCTACTCCGTCGTCTTCCTGCCCTACCTCGCGATGGCACTGGCCATGATGATCGGGGCTCTCGTGGGTCCGCCCGGCGCTGATCGCGAGCGCCGGCGCACGGGCACCTGGGTCGCCGCGGGAATCCTTGTGCTCGTGGTGGTCGCGGCCTGGTGGTTCTATCCCATCTGGACCGGCGAGGTCATTCCCTACACCCAGTGGACCTGGCGCATGTGGATGCCCACCTGGGTCTGACGCGTCAGCGGTCCGGGCACCAGTCGCCGGCATCCTCCGGCATCAGGCAGGCGCCGTAGGTCACCACGGTCTTGCCGATGGTCACCGTCGTGCCGTCGGGCAGGAGCACATCACTGCGTGGCATGGTGAGCCGGACCCGGGTGGCCGACATCTCGGCGAGCAGCGAGCCGGGGATGGTCACGACCGTCCGGTAGGGGTAGGGGTCCGAGCAGCCCTTGCCCCCGCGCACCTTGACGGTGAGCTCGGGATTGCGCACCCAGCCCGCCTCGGTCTTCTGCCGCACGTAGGTGCGCGACGGAGGCGGGTACTTCCAGCACTCGACGATCTCGAGGACCTCGACCGCCGCGGCGGGGTCCTCGCAGGTGTACGTCTCGGAGTACTCGGGATCGATCCAGTGGCACGCGGCGACCAGGCCCTCCGCGCGAGCAGGCACGGCGGTGAGGACCGCGCCCGCCACGAGGGCGAGCGCGACCGATGTCGCCACGCGTGACCTGCTGGACATGCTGCCTCCCTGGGGGCACACGCTACGGCGGGACGAGCCCGGAGTCGCGGTGATGCGCGCGGCGAGCCAGGGGGCGCCGGGGAAATTCCCAGGATGCCCGTTCCGGGCCTCCTGAGGCGTGGAGCTGAGGGGATTTGAACCCCTGACCCCCTCGATGCGAACGAGGTGCGCTACCGGACTGCGCTACAGCCCCGGGGGGCCGAAGCCCCGTCGGCCGAGGTCGCCCTCGGACAGGCCGTGACACTACACCAGCGGGCAGCGCATCAGGCCGTCTGGTCGAAGACCTCGTCCCACGCGGGCACCGACGGCCGTGCATCTGACACGCGTGGAGTGACGGCAGCAGGTGCAGCCGCTGGCCTCGGGTTGGACCGTGCCACGCGGTCAGCGCGACGCTCCCGTCGAATCTCGAGTGCTCGCTCGGCGGCGAGGCGCGAGGCGCGACGCTCGGCGATGAAGGCCACAGGGAGGAACGTGAGGAGGGGCAGCCACAGCAGCGCGGACACGACACCGGGCAGCAGCCCCGCAACCCAGGCCGCGGTGCCCAGCGCACCGAGCGTCGCGGCAGCCGCCACGATCACCCTGCGGCGTCGAGCGGCCATGCCCTGGGCGCCCTCGGCATCGTCGGCAATGCGCGCGAGGGTCCCCATGGCGACACGATGGCGCTCGATGCGCCGTGCCTGGTCATCGTCATGGCGACGCAGCCACATGGGGATGAGTACGGCGGCCCACAAGGCGACGATCGCCACATAGATCAGACCCGTCACATCAATGAACGTTAGGTGGACCAGCCCTTGGAATGGGGGACCTGAGCGCCGGAGTCGCCTCGTGTCGCGCTAGCCGCCGGGACTCACGCGGGAGGACAGCCATCGGGCGAGAAGGCCTTCGGGAACGTCCTCGGCGCACAGCGCGAAGGTGAGGTGGTCCCGCCAGTCGCCGTCGATGTGGAGGTAGCGCTCGCGCAGGCCCTCCTCGCGGAAGCCCAGCTTCGCAACGACGCGCAGCGAGGCGGCGTTCTCCGGGCGGATGTTGATCTCGACGCGGTGCAGGCCCACCTCGCGGAAGCAGTGATCAGTGACGAGGGCGACGGCGGTCGGCATGATCCCGCGTCCGGCGACGCGCTGGTCGATCCAGTAGCCGACGTAGGCGCTGAGCAGGGATCCGCGAGCGATACCCCCGACGGTCACCTGCCCGGCAAAGGATCCGTCCACGACCAGGGCGAAGGGCAGGCTGCGTCCCTCGCGCGCCTCGGCCCTGAGCCGGCGCACCATCGAGCCGTAGGTCGTCGGCGCATCGTGCTCGGCGAGGGGAAGTGTCGCCTCCCAGGGACGCAGCCAGCGCGCGTTGCGCGTGCGCACCTCGCGCCAGGCGGTCGCGTCGCGCAGCCGCAGGGGCCGCAGTTCGATGCGTCCCTCGCGCAGCCGGGCGGGCCATCCCGGTGTCATGCCGGGCGCACCCAGTGACCGCGCTTGCCGCCCGTCTTCTCGTCCAGCCGAATGTCGGTGATGAGCGCCGCGGGGTCGACGGCCTTGACCATGTCCACCAGGGCCAGGGCTGCTACCGACACGCAGGTCAGCGCCTCCATCTCGACGCCGGTGCGGTCCGCGGTGCGCACGGTCGCCACGATGCTCACGGCGCTGTCCTGGACCTGCAGCTCGACGTCCACGCCGTGGATGGCGAGCGGGTGGCACAGCGGCACGAGGTCGGGTGTCCGCTTCGCCGCCTGGATGCCTGCGATGCGCGCCACGGCGAGGGCATCGCCCTTGGGCACTCCCTGCCCGCGCAGGAGCGCGATGACCTCCGGGGACACCCGCACGCTCCCCGAGGCGGTCGCGGTGCGCACGGTGACCTCCTTGCCGCTCACATCGACCATGCGCGCGGCACCGCGGTCGTCCAGGTGCGTGAACTCGTCGGCCATCAGGAGCCTCCCCTGAGGTCCATGACGACGAGTTCGTCGCTCTCGGCGACGCGACCCACCTGCTCCGGGATGACGGCCAGCCCGTCCGCGCGCGCGAGGCCCCCGATGATGTGCGACCCCTGGCCCCCTTCGGGCTCGGCCATGATGAGGCCGTCCCGGGCGTAGAGCCGCACGCGCGCGAACTGCGTCTTGCCCACGGGCGAGGTGAACTCGCGCGCGCAGATGGCATGCAGTCGGGGCCTGTCCAGCTGCGCATGGCCGAGCATCCTGCGGATGAGGGGGCGGACGAAGACCTCGAAGGAGACGAACGAGCTCACCGGGTTGCCCGGGAGGGTGACGATGGGGGTGGAGCCGATGTGGCCTGAGCCCTGCGGCATCCCCGGCTGCATGGCGACCTTGACGAACTCGACCCCGCCCAGGCGCGTGAGCACGGCCTTGACCGTGTCGTATGCGCCCATGCTCACCCCTCCCGACGTGAGGATGAGGTCGCTGCGCTCGGCCTCCTGCGCCAGGACGCGCTCGAGCTCGTCCTCATCGTCGCGCACAGGCCCGATGCGCACGGCCTCGGCGCCGGCCTCGCGGACGGCGGCGGTGAGCATGTAGCTGTTGGAGTCCACGATCTGGCCGACACCGGGATCGACTCCGGGATCCACCAGCTCGTCGCCCGTGGAGATGACGCTCACGCGCGGACGCCGGTGGACGGGGATGCCCGCGATGCCCACCGCGGCGAGCATGGCGATCACCCGGGAGTTGATGGGGGTGCCGGGCTCCAGCACGACCTCGCCAGCGGCGACATCCTCGCCGCGCAGCCGGATGTGGGCACCGAGGTCGGGGGTGCGCGTGATCGAGACCGTGTCGGTGGCCGCGTCGGTCCACTCCACGGGGACGACGGCGTCCGCCCCCTGCGGGACGGGGGCACCGGTCATGATGCGCACGGCCGTGCCCGGCTCGAGTCGCTCGGCCGCCACCTGGCCCGCCGCGATGTCACCGCGGACCGGGAGCGACACGGCGTGCTCGGGCGACGCCCCCGCGACGTCGGCGGCGCGCACGGCGTAGCCATCCATGGAGCTGTTGTCGAAGGACGGCAGCGGCCAGCTCGCCGTGACGGCCTGTGCGAGCACGAGGTCATCAGCATCGAGGAGCGAGGCGGTCACGGCGGGGAGGGGGCGCGTGTCGCCGAGTACGACGCGCTGGTGCTCCGCCACGGACCTCACGTCAGCCCTCCCCGTCCAGGGCTCGGGGCAGCCAGGCGCGCAGGGCCGGGCCGAGGTCGTCCCGCTCGAGCGCGAGGCGGATGACGGCCTGCAGGTAGGACAGCCGGTCGCCCGTGTCGTAGCGGCGCCCGGTGAAGAGCACACCGTGGACACGCCCCGCCAGCGCAAGCTCCCGCAGCGCATCGGTGAGCTGGATCTCCCCGCCGCGACCGGGTGGCGTGCGCGCGAGCACCGCGAAGACTTCCGGGTCGAGGATGTACCGGCCGATGACAGCGAGCGAGCTGGGAGCCGCGGCGGCGTCGGGCTTCTCCACGAGGTCGGTGACCTGGACCACGCCTGCCGCGTCGGTGGGCGCGACAGCCGCGCAGCCGTAGAGGGCGATCTGGTCGCGCGGAACCTCCATGAGACAGAGCACGGAGCCACCGAGGCGATCGCGCACGGCGATCATGTGCTCGAGCACGGGGTCGCGCGGGTCGATGAGGTCGTCACCCAGCAGCACTGCGAAGGGATGGTCCCCGACGTGGCGCTCGGCCATGAGCACGGCGTGGCCCAGCCCGAGGGCGTCGCCCTGCCGCACATAGTGGATGCGCGCCAGGTCATTGGATGCCGTGACGCTGTGCAGCCGCGCCGTGTCTCCCTTGGCCTCGAGCGCCGACTCGAGCTCGAGGTTGCGATCGAAGTGATCCTCCAGGGGACGCTTGCTCCGCCCCGTGACGAAGAGGATGTCGTCAAGGCCCGCGGCCACCGCCTCCTCGACGACGTACTGGATGGCGGGCTTGTCGACGACCGGGAGCATCTCCTTGGGCGTCGCCTTGGTCGCCGGGAGGAATCGCGTGCCGAGGCCGGCCGCGGGGATGACCGCCGTCGTCACGCGCATGGGGACACCCTAGGAGAATGCCCGGGTGGGCACCCAGGACACCGAGCTATCGGCCGCCAAGCAGGCCGCGAGGGCCGAGGCACGGCAGCGCCGGCGCTCCGCTGGCCGCCCCGACGCCAAGGCCCTGGCGGATCAGGCCCTTGCCCTGGTCGAGCAGACCGCGGGACCCCGCCGCGTCACCTGCTACGCGTCGTACGGCACCGAGCCGGACACATGCGCGCTGCGCGAGCGCCTGGCGTCGGCAGGATTCGAGGTGCTCCTGCCGCGGGTGCGCGGCGAGGACCTCGAGTGGGTCGTGGACGACGGCAACGCGGTCGTGTCCTCCATGGGAATCGACGAGCCCGTGGGCCCGGCGGTCGATCTGCTCCCCGCGCGCGTGATGCTCGTGCCCGCGTTGGCCGTGACGCCGGACGGTGATCGACTCGGCAAGGGCGGTGGCTTCTACGACCGCGTCCTCTCCCGCCTGAGCGGCACATCCCCGCTCATTGCGGCTGTCGTGGCCGACGCGGATGTGGTGGCACACGTGCCGGTCGATTCCCACGACCAGCGGGTGCATGCGATCGTGACGCCGACGCGCGTGATCCGCTGCGCTCCGCGCTAGGGCCCGAGCGTCCCCGCGAGCGCGAGCCCGGCGAGGAGCGCGATGATGCTGCCCGCCACGGACGCCACGACGTTGGCGGCCGATGCTGCGCGCCGGCCCTCGCGCGCGAGGAGCAACGTGTCGAGCGCGAAGGTCGAGAAGGTCGTGAGCGCACCGCAGAAGCCGACCCCAGCGAAGAGCCACAGGCTCGAATCGACGGAGGAGAGGAGGAGGCCGAGCACGAAGGAACCCGCGAGGTTGGCGATGAGGATCGATGAGGGGAATCGGCCGGAGACGAAGGCGACGAGCAGGTAGCGCACCCCTGCTCCGAGCGCGCCGCCGGCGGCGACGAGGAGGAACGCGCTCACGTGGACGCTCCGTCGCGCCGCAGCGCACGCCCCGCCGCGTAGCCGAGCCGCAGCGCGAGGAGTCCGCCGACGAGCATGGCGACGACGTACGCCGCGCCCACGGCCCAGGCACCCGAGTCGGCGAGCAGCACCGCATCGCCCGCGAACGCCGAAAACGTGGTGAAGCCGCCCAGGACGCCCAGGCCGAGGAACGAACGCCACAGCGGGTGCCGCGCGGGGTGCGCGAGCACGTAGGAGACGAGCAGGCCCATGAGCGCGCAGCCGACCAGGTTGACGGCGAGAGTGGCCCAGGGCAGCGCAATCCCCGCGCCATCGGCGACGACCTCCACGGCGTAGCGCGCCATCGCGCCGATGGCGCCACCCGCGGCGGCGAGGAGGAGTGCAGTTGCGTCGCGCCGCGGATCCGGTCGGCCGCGCGCGAATGGCATGGCTCAGGCGTCGCGACGCTGGAAGATCACCAGCGCGGGGACCGCGAGCACGAGGAACCAGGCAAAGAACACCGCCAGGTGCCCCCACGCCTCGGCACCCTCGGCGTTGACCCCGGCGGTCGCCCCCGTGAAGGGCAGCACCCAGTCGATCCATGTCCAGCCGAGAACGAAGGCAACCGCGCCGATGATCGGCTCGACCAGGACCGCCAGGACGATGGGCAAGATGATGCCCAGCGGCTGGTTGCGGGTCAGGGCGGTGATGGCGAAGGCCATGAGCACGAAGATGAGGACGTAGATCACCCCGCGCAGTCCGGGCAGTCCGAGAGCCGTGTCCTCCCACACGAAGCCCTCGCCGGACAGCGCCGAGCCCAGGGCCTCGCCGACCACCATGGCCGCGATCGCCAGGACGGCGGCGACGACCGTGACCGCGACGACCATGACGGTCTTCGCGACGAAGACGGCGGTGCGGCGCGGGTAGATCGACAGCGTCGTGCGGATGAGCCCGTGGCGGTACTCCTGGCCGAAGGCCGCCGCCCCGATGGTGCACAGGATCGCCGCGCACAGGGGCAGGAATGCGGCGAAGCCGCCGGGCCCGGCTCCGTCGGGCGGCCCTCCCGCATCGGGACCGGAGACGGCGATGATCCAGGTCACGAACAGGGCGAGGCCGGCCGGCACGAGCGCGCCGAGCGCGATGAGGGCCCAGGTCGACTTCACCGTGCTGATGCGCACCCACTCGTAGCGCAGCTCGCCGGTCATGACGCCTCCCCGAAAGCGAACTGCTGGCCATCCCCGGTGAGCTCCATGAAGGTCTCCTCGAGGCTCGCCTTGCGGGAGGCCAGCTCCAGGACGGTGAGGCCCCCGTCGAAGGCGAGGTGCCCGATCTCGTCGGTGGTGAGGCCGATGACGGACAGGGCCGCGCCCTCCTCGGTCACGGTGCCCCCCGCGGCGCGCAGGAGCGCTGCGAGCCGCGCGGCATCGGTGCATCGGACGAGGACGTCGCTGCGCTGCGAGACGAGTTCGTCCACCGTGCCGTCGGCAACCAGCCGACCCTTGGCGATGACGACGACGTGCTGGGCCATGAGCTGCATCTCCGACAGCAGGTGACTGGACACCAGGACGGCGTGGCCTTGTGCGGCGTACGCGCGCAGGAACTCGCGAAGCCATTGGATGGACTGGGGGTCCAGGCCGTTGGCGGGCTCGTCGAGCATGAGTGCGCGCGGCTCGGCGAGCACGGCGCCGGCGAGGCCGAGGCGCTGGGCCATGCCGAGCGAGAAGGACTTCGGGCGCTTGTCGGCAACCTCGGTGAGTCCCACCATCGCGAGCACCTCGTCGATGCGCGACTCGGGCAGCCTGGCGTCGGTCGCGAGCATCCGCAGGTGATCGCGTGCCGTGCGGCCGGGCAGGAAGGGCCGGGCGTCGAGGTGGGTGCCGACCACGCGACTGGCGTGCGGGTGGTCGATCAGGGGCTTGCCGTCGAACAGCGTGCTGCCCTCGCCGCGGTCCAGGCCGAGCATGATGCGCATGGTGGTGGACTTGCCGGCGCCGTTGGGGCCGAGGAAGCCGGTGACGACACCGTCGGGGACGGTGAAGGACAGGTCATCGACCGCGCGGACGCTGCCGAACGACTTGCCCAGGTGCTCCACGAGGATGGCCACGCCAGGGACACTACTCGCGGGGCCTCGCCGGGTCCGCCTGACGTCCACAGCCACCCGCCGACTTAGCACTCCCTGCTCGCGAGTGCTAACCTTGACCGATCCCCGAGGAGGTTGCGGTGCCCACGTACCAATACGCCTGCACCGGCTGCGGCTACGAGTTGGAGGCGGTCCAGTCCTTCAGCGACGACCCATTGACGACCTGTCCGGAGTGCAGCGGCACCCTGCGCAAGCTCTTCGGCAACGTGGGCGTGGTCTTCAAGGGCTCCGGCTTCTATCGCACCGACTCCCGCTCGTCCGGATCGAAGACGTCCTCGTCCGATTCCGCCTCGTCCTCCGGTTCGACCGCAGCCGCATCGCCTTCCGGGTCGTCGTCATCCGGGTCGTCGACATCGGGGTCGTCGTCATCCGGCTCCTCCTCGTCGAGCTCCGCTTCTTCGGCACCCTCGTCGTCCGCCAGCTCCTGACGTCGCCTGTGGATGGCGCCCGACGCGACCGGCTCGGTGCGCCTAGCGTCGGTGCGTGACCCCCGCGCGACTCTTCGTTCACCGCTTCCGGCGTCCGATCGCTGCCGCGTGCGCCGCACTCGCGGTCCTGCTCACTGCCGTCGCGCTGCGTCCTGCGTCTCCCGACCTGGTCGAGGTCGTGCTCGCCGCCGATGACCTGCCTGCGGGATCGACCCTGGGAGTCGATGACCTTGCCCTGGGGACGCTGCCCGCGGCGTACCTCGCCCCCGGAGCCCTCGTGTCGGTCGACGACGCCACCGGGCGCACGATCGCGGCGGGCATCTCCGCCGGCGAGGTGATCACGCGCAGCCGGCTCGTCGACACCGGCCCGCGCACCGACGGACTCCACACCGTCCCCGTGCGCCTGGCCGATCCGCAGTCCGCAGATCTGCTGCACCCCGGCGCGGTCATCGACCTTGTCCTGGCTTCGGGGGACGCACCCGGCCGTGTCATCGCGGAGGGCGCGCAGGTCGTGACGGTCCCGCGGCATCCCGCGACGGCGGGCCTGGGCTCATCGCGGTCCGCGGGTACTCTCATCGTCGTCGCGACGGACCGCCGCACGGCGGTCGCACTCGCTGCCGCGGGCACGCAGCCCGGCCTGGGGGTCGTCCTGCGCTGACCGTCGTCAGGCCCGTCGCCGACATCCAGGCACCGACACCGGAGGGAAGGCCCGCATGATCAAGGGATTCAAGGAGTTCGTCTTCCGCGGCAACGTCATCGATCTCGCGGTCGCGGTCGCGGTCGGCACCGCACTCGCGGCCCTCGTGGCAGCCGTCACGCAGGCGATCATCGAGCCCGTCGTCGGCTGGATCCTCAGTCTCCTGGGGGGATCCGACGGCATTGGCGGCACGATCACGCTCTCACCCGGCTACGAGCTCAACTTCGCGCTCCTCATCGGCGCGGTCATCACGTTCTTCGTCACCCTCGCGGCCCTCTACGTCTTCTTCGTCGCGCCGATGAACAAGTACCGCACCATGACCGGACAGGGCGGGGTGGACACGCGCCCCGCCGACGTGCAGCTGCTCGAGGAGATCCGCGACCTGCTCCGGCAGCAGGCCGGCGGTGCCAAGTCCGGCGACTGAGGCTCACCCGTGATGAGGCGGCCGCTGCTCCAGGTAGTGGCGGTCGTCGTAGGCGTCGACCCCCTCGTCGCCGGTGATGTCGGGCAGCAGTCCGCTGGATGGCGCGGCCGCCCGCGTCGCCCCTGATGCCGCGAGCGACTCCGCGATGGCGCGGCCCAGCAGGTCGATGTCCGCGTCATCGACGACAAAGGGCGGCGACACCTGGAGGGCCCCCGATGCGAGGTTGCGCGTGAGCACGCCGCGCTCGCGGAGCGCCGCGAGCACCCGGGCGGGAACTCCCGCCGCCTTCGCCTGCGGCGTGTAGTCCACCGCGGCCAGCAGGCCGACGCCCGCGCGCACCTCGCTCACCGCCTCGTACGCCGACAGGGGCAGCAGGGCCGCCGCGAGCCGGTGCTGTGCTGCATCGACCCGGCCCACGAGCCCCTCACGCTCGACGATGTCGAGGTTGGCCATGGCAACCGCGCACGCGGTGGCGTGGGCGGAATAGGTGTAGCCGTGCCGCCACATCACCGGCTCCGGGCCGTGCGTCCAGAAGGGCGCGGCCACGCGACCGGAGACCAGCACGGCGCCCAGCGGGACATAGCCGGACGTGATGCCCTTGGCGGTGAGCACGATGTCGGGATCCAGCGACCATCGATCGCTCGCGAACATCGCGCCTGCGCGGCCGTAGCCGCAGATCACCTCATCGGCCACGAAGAGCACCCCGTGACGCCGGCACGCCTCGCGCACGCGAGAGAGATAGTCCCCGGGCGGGGCGTAGACCCCGCCCGCGCCGATGATCGGCTCGCAGAAGAACGCGGCGATGTCATCCCGCTGCGCCAGCAGCGCCTCGAGCGCTGCGGCGTCGTCCCAGGGCACCTGGGCGACCGCGGGATCGAGATCTCCGTGCCCCGCCCTGTTGGCCTCGATGCCCGCCAGGCTCGTCCCCGCGAGATGCATGCCGTGATACGCGTGCTCACGCGTGACGATCACGCTTCGGTCCGGCACGCCCTGCTCGGCCCAGTAGCGACGCACCAGCTTGACGGCGGTGTCGACAGAGTCGCTTCCCCCGCTCGTGAAGAAGATGCGCGCGTCTGCCATGGGCGCCATCGCGGCGAGCCGCTCCGCGAGGTCGAGGGCCGGCCGCGTCGCCAGGTCGCCGAAGGCGGAGTAGGACGCCAGCCGCCGCATCTGCGTCGCGGCTGCCTCGGCGAGCTCGTCGCGACCGTGCCCGACGTTGCAGTACCACAGGCCCGCGGACGCGTCGAGGTATCGACGACCCTGCTCGTCGAAGACATAGGCGCCCTCGCCGTGATCGATGACGAGCTCGCCCGCTGCCGCCACCGCCGCCATATCGGCGAAGGGATGCCACAGACGCGTGCCCGTCGGGCGAGCGGCTCTCGCGTCCTCCACGGGCGCAGGCTAGCGTGACGCCCGTGCGCATCATCCTCCTCGGAGCCACCGGCTACACCGGTCGCCTCACCGCCGAGGCCATGGTGCGCGCGGGCCTGGCACCGGTCCTGGCCGGGAGGCGTCACGACGCCGTCGCGCGCCTCGCCGACCGCCTCGCGCCGCTGGCCCCCCGGCCGTCCTGCGAGCCGGGCATCGCCGTCGCGGACGCGGGGGATCCGGCCTCCGTGCGGCGGCTGATCGAGTCGGCCGACGACGTCCTGGTCTCGACGGTGGGCCCCTTCGTCGAGTGGGGCGACGCGGCGGTCGATGCCGCGGTCGACGCGGGCGCGGCGTACCTCGACTCGACCGGGGAACCTCCGTTCATCCGGCGCGTCTTCGAGCACTTCGGCCCCCGCGCGGCCGCCAGCGGTGCGCGCCTGATCACCGCATTCGGCTACGACTACGTCCCCGGCAACCTCGCGGGCGCCTTGGCACTGCGGCGCTGCCGGCGGGCGGGCAGGCCCGCGACGCGACTCGACATCGGCTACTTCATCGAAGGAACCTTCGGGATCAGCTCAGGCACGCGCGCCAGTGCCGCCGGCGTGCTGCTCGCGCCGAGCTACGCACGCCGCGGGGGCGCACTGGTCGAGCGCCGATCCTCGGGCGGTCGCACGCGCGCCTTCGATCTCGGCAGGGGGCGGACGTGGAAGGGACTGCCCGTCGCCGGGTCCGAGCACCTCGCGCTCCCCCTCACCGATCCCGACGTGGCGGACATCGAGGTCTGGCTCGGCTGGGCAGGCAAGTGGACTCCCGCGGCCGCGTACGCCGGCACGGCACTCGGAGCGGTCGCCGCGGTGCCCGGCGCAGGTGATCGCGCGATGCGGGCCCTGCGCCAGCGCCTCGGTCGCACGACCGGCGAGGGCCCGGACGCGGCGAGCCGGGCGGCAGCGCGCACGGTGGTGCAGGCCGAGGCCTTCGACGCGGTCGGCCGGGCACTGGCCACCGTGCGACTCGAGGGACCCTCGCCCTACGACCTCACCGCGGAGCTGCTGGCCTGGGGAGCGGCCATGGCCGCGACGCGCACGGTGTCCCCGGGAGCCCACGGGCCCGTGGACGCCTTCGGGCTGGAGGCGCTCGAACGCGGATGCGCCGACATGGGACTCCTCGCGGTCGCGTAGGAGGGGCACGATGGCACGCGAGGGGCTCACGCAGCTCACCGAGCGCGAGTGGCGCGAGCGCGCCGCCGCGCACGCCGCACGCGTCGCGCCGTGGATCGAGCCCCGGCTCGAGCGCCGCAGGATCGGGCGGAGCCATCCGGTCGACGACTTCCTCTTCGACTACTACTCCTGGCGACCGGCCCAGCTCGCACGCTGGCACCCCGGGGCCACGATCATGCTCACCGGCGATGTCCGGGAGTTTCAGGCCGTGCGCGGCTACGTCGCCGACGCCGAGGGCGCCCGGGTGGATTCCCACGCGCTGCCCGCTGAGGTCATTCGCGCCTCGCTCCGCCTGCTCGAAGCGACGGCCTCGCGGCCTGCCTCGCTCGGATGCTTCGGCCGGCACGAGTGGGCGATGGTCTACCGGCAGTCGCCCGACGAGATCCGCCACTCGTCGTGGCCGTTGCGTCTGACCCCGCAGCAGATCGCGGACGTCGTGGAGGCGACGCCGCTGCGCTGCACCCATATCGACGCCTTCCGGTTCTACTCCGCGCAGGCACGACCGCTCAACATCGTCCAGCCCACCCGAGAGACGCAGGCCGACCTCGAGCAGCCCGGGTGCCTTCACGCCACGATGGATCTCTACAAGTGGTGCTTTCGCTCCTATCCGGCGATCGGTGCCGATCTGACGGCGGACTGCTTCGCGCTCGCACGCGAGGTGCGAGCCGTGGACATGCGCGCCTCCCCCTATGACTTCACCGAGCTCGGCTACGCGCCGATCGCGATCGAGAGACCGGAGGGGCGCGCTGAATACGTCGAGCACCAGCGCTCCTTCGCGGAGAGCGGCGCGCGGCTGCGCGATCGCGTCATCGAGGGCCTGCGCTCCGCGCTCGGCGCCGAGGTGCTCGCGTGAGCTCCCAGGCGGGAGCCGCGCTGCTGCGGCTGGCTGCCTTCGGCGTCGCCGCCGTCCTGGTCGGCGTGGTGCTCGCCGTGTTCGCGACCGGGGCGTCCACTCCCGACGAGACCGCCGGGATCGCGACACTGCAGACCGCCGTCTTCTTCTTCGGCCCGATCGCCGCGATCGCGACCCTGGCCTTCATCGTCGTGCTTGCGCTCACGCGCCCGGCCTCGCTCGCCGTGCGGCGCCGGGCGGCGCGTGCGGTGGCCGTCGCCTACGCCCTCGTCGCAGCGGGGCTGGCCGTCCTCCTGGCCGGCACGTGGTGGGGACTGCTCGGCGGCGTCGCGTCGGCGCTCGCCGCGGCGCTGGCCTGGTGGCTGCTCGGCCGGCCGGATTCCGCGGCCGCTCTCTAGGAGGAGTGCGGGTAGGGCACTCCCGCGGCGTCGAACTCGGCGAGGATCTCGGCGTAGCGCGCATCGATGCGCGCCGCGGTGGCGTCGTCGTAGTCTCGGCGCCACCGGCCGATGTGCGCCTGCTGGGCCAGGACATTCGCGTCGAACCACTGGGTGAGGCGACGGTCAGGGCCCACGCCGATGCCCTCGAGCAGCGAGGAGAGCGTGGCATCGCGGTCGGTGACCGTGAGCTCATGCAGGTCGACGCGCAGGAACCGACCAGGCGGGCACGCCTGCTCGGCGCGATGGGCCTCAAGCATCCTCTCGCCCCAGGCATCTAGCGCGACAAAGACGTCGCGAGGCCCGAAGGGCTTGGAGACGAAGGAGGCAGCGACGTCGCGACCGTCGCGCATCATGTGGACGACAACTCCGTCGGGAAAGAGAGCAAGGACGCGATCAGCCGCCCGCGCATTCGCCGGGGTGGTGTCGACCCATCGCGGCTTGTCACTCGCCTGACCCCGGGCACCCGACTCTGGTCCTGCCGAAACGATCGTCTCGGCGAAAAGCCTCGACGCGGCATACGGGTCCTCTGCAAACCCAGCGACGTAGTCGTCGCACGCTCGGCGCATATGCTCCTCGTCCAGCCGGCGGAAAAGCCCTGACCGCGCACCCGATGGCTTGATGCGGACGTACCAGTGCTCCCAGAGAGTCTCGACGACCTGCTCCGGAGACACGAGGCCGGCGTAGGCATCAGCGACACCTCCACGCGAAGCGATGAAGCGCAGCTCGCGGGGGTTGGTCGCCCTGAGGTCGCGATGATGGCCGAGGAGCCGACCGGCGACCGTCGTGCCACTGCGCCCCGTCCCTCCGACGAAGACGGGCCTGTCCGGAGCGCGCCACTCGGTCATGGGCGGCCTCTCACTTGCGCTTGCGCTTGGCCCGCTCCGCGCGGCGGCGCTCGGCCCGGCTCGCATTGGGATCGACCTCGATCTCCTCGCCGTCGGCCTGCAGAGTCTCGTGCGTGACCCCGCCGTCCGCGGAAGGAGCGGAGTATTCGAGCAGCTGCGGGCGCGAGGGACCCAGTCCCTTGGCCGTGATCTCCGGGGCAGCGGCCTTGGCGGCCTTCGCGGAGGTCACGGCGGCGGCGATCGCCTGGACCGCAGCCGATGCCGGAGCCTCCGTCACCGCGGCGGCTGCCTGCTCGGCCTCCTCGCTCACGGCTGGTGGTGCCTGCACCTCGACGTGGAAGAGGTAGCCGACCGTCTCCTCCTTGATGGCGTCCATCATTGCCGTGAAGAGCTCGTATCCCTCGCGCTGGTACTCGATGAGGGGATCGCGCTGAGCCATCGCGCGCAGGCCGATCCCGTCGCGCAGGTAGTCCATCTCGTAGAGGTGCTCGCGCCACTTGCGGTCGAGCACGGAGAGGATGACGCGTCGCTCCAGCTCGCGCATCACCTCCTCGCCGAGCTCGGACTCGCGCAGGTCGTAGGCCAGGTGGATGTCGTTGGTGAGTTCCTCGGTGAGGAACTCCGCGGACAGCCCTGCGCGACCGGAGCCGGACTGCTCCTCGAGCTCGGCCACGGTGATGCCCACGGGATAGAGCTGCTTGAGCGCGGTCCACAGCTGATCGAGGTCCCAGTCCTCGGGGTAGCCCTCGGCCGTGGCGGAGGTGACGTAGCCCGCGACCACCTCGTCGAGGAAGGTGCGCACCTGCTCGTGGATGTCGGCGCCCTCGAGGACCTGCTTGCGCTCGTCATAGATCACCAGGCGCTGCCGGTTGAGGACGTCGTCGTACTTCAGGACGTCCTTGCGGATCTCGAAGTTCTGCGACTCCACGGACGTCTGGGCGGAGCGGATGGCATTGGTCACCATCTTGGCCTCGATGGGGACGTCGTCCGGGACGTTGAACCTGCGCAGGAAGGCGTCGACCATCTCGGCCTTGAACAGGCGCATGAGGTCGTCCTCGAGCGACAGGTAGAAGCGCGTCTCGCCCGGATCGCCCTGGCGGCCGGACCGGCCGCGGAGCTGGTTGTCGATGCGGCGCGACTCATGGCGCTCCGTGCCGAGGACGTAGAGGCCGCCGAGGGCGATGACCTCCTCGTGCTCGGCTGCCACGGACTCCTGAGCGGCGGCCAGCGCCTCCGGCCACGCGGCCTCGTAGGCCTGCGGGTCCTCCACCGGGTCGAGCCCGCGGCGCTCGAGCTCCTGGGCGGCCCGGAACTCCGGATTGCCGCCGAGCATGATGTCGGTCCCGCGCCCGGCCATGTTGGTGGCGACCGTCACCGAGCCCTTGCGGCCCGCCTCGGCGATGATCGACGCCTCCCGCTCGTGGTTCTTGGCGTTGAGGACCTCGTGTCGCACGCCGCGCTTCTTGAGCTCCTGGGAGATGAGCTCGGACTTCTCGACGCTGGTCGTGCCGATGAGGACGGGCTGCCCCGCCTGGTGCCGTTCCTCGATGTCGTCGATGACGGCGGCGTACTTGGCGTCCTCCGTGCGATAGACCAGGTCGGGCTCGTCCAGCCTGACCATGGGCCGGTTGGTGGGGATCGGCACCACGCCGAGCTTGTAGATCTGATGGAACTCGTTGGCCTCCGTCATGGCCGTTCCGGTCATCCCGGAGAGCTTGTCGTAGAGCCGGAAGTAGTTCTGGAGCGTGATCGTGGCGAGGGTCTGGTTCTCGGCCTTGATCTCCACGCCCTCCTTCGCCTCGATCGCCTGGTGCAGGCCCTCGTTGTAGCGGCGCCCCTTGAGCAGGCGACCGGTGTGCTCGTCGACGATGAGGATCTCCCCGTCGAGGATGACGTAGTCGCGATCGCGCTTGAAGAGCTCCTTGGCCCGGACGGCGTTGTTGAGGAAGCCGACGAGCGGCGTGTTGACGGTGTCGTAGAGGTTCTCGATCCCGAGTTGGTCCTCGACCTTGTCGATCGCCGCCTCGAGCACGCCGATCGTCTTCTTCTTCTCGTCGACCTCGTAGTCCTCGTCGCGGTTGAGGAGGCGGGCGATCCGGGCGAACTCGGCGTACCACTTCGTGGGCTGGTCGGCGGGCCCGCTGATGATGAGGGGCGTGCGCGCCTCGTCGACGAGGATCGAGTCGACCTCGTCGACGACGGCGAAGTTGTGTCCACGCTGGACCATCTCCGACGTAGACCACGCCATGTTGTCGCGGAGGTAGTCGAATCCGAACTCGTTGTTGGTGCCATAGGTGATGTCCGCGGCGTAGGCCTCGCGCCGCTCCGCCGGTGTCATGTGGGCGAGGATGACCCCGATCTTGAGCCCGAGGAACCGATGGATGCGGCCCATCCACTCCGAGTCGCGCTCGGCGAGGTAGTCGTTGACCGTGACGACGTGGACGCCCTTGCCCGAGAGGGCGTTGAGATAGGAGGGCAGGGTGGCGACGAGGGTCTTGCCCTCGCCGGTGCGCATCTCGGCGATGTTGCCGAGGTGGAGCGCGCCGCCGCCCATGAGCTGGACGTCGTAGTGGCGCTGACCGAGCGTGCGCCGGGAGGCCTCGCGGACGGTCGCGAAGGCCTCCGGCAGGAGGTCGTCGAGGCTCTCGCCGTTGTCCAGGCGGGTGCGGTACTCGTTGGTGAGCCCCCGGAGCTCCTCGTCGGTCATGGCCACGAAGTCGTCCTCGATGGCGTTGACCTGACGGGCGATGCTCTCAAGGGTGCGCAGGGTCTTGCCCTCACCCGCGCGGAGGATCTTGTCCAGGATGCCCACTGGATCATCCTAGACAGGGGCGATCCGGCTAGCCCGGGGCGGCAGGCGAGGGGCTCCCCGCGGGCGAGCGATCCCCGTCGATGCGCACGAGCCCCCATCGCGCCGCGCGCACCACCGCCTCCGTGCGCGAGCGCACCTGCAGCTTCTCGTAGAGGCGCCGGACATGGTTCTTGACGGTGTTGTCGCTGATGACCAGCGCCTCGGCGATCTCGTGATTGGTGCTGCCGGCGCACAGCAGCGCGAGCACCTGGGACTCGCGGCGCGTGAGCGCCGGCGGACGACCCCCCGCCCCGTCAGGGCGCACGCCGGCGTTGACGACCGTGCGGCCCTCGGCCACGGCGCGCGCCGCCTGCACGAGCGCTGCCTCGTCCACGTCACGATCGACGGCGCCGCGCGCGCCCGCGGACACCAGCGTCGCCAGCAGGTCGGGCGTGGCGGCGCCCACGATGAGCAGCAGCGGAGTGCCCGCGTGCGCGTCGCGCATGAGCGCGATGTCCTCGGCGGTGGTGGATGCGGGGATCTCCCAGACCACCACGCTCGCTCCCGTGCTGGACGCGTCGTCCGGGATGGCCCAACCGGCATCGACGAGGACGGCCTGGATACCGCGCCGCATGACGGGGGTGGCGACGACGATCGCGGACGGCGACGTCATCCGGGGACCAGGCACGAGCCCAGTCTCCTGGACCTGCTCCCCAACCTGCCTCCGGACCCGACTAGTGACCGGCCCGCGATGTCGCGGCGATCGCGGCGGCGGCGACGTGGCACGCCCCCGCAGCCCGCAGCGCCCGCGCGGCCTCGGCGATGGTGGCACCCGTCGTGACGATGTCGTCGACCACGACGACCGGGCCCGCCGGCAGGCCCGTGCCCGCCAGGGCTCCGGTGAGGTTGACCCGGCGCTCCGCGGCGGACAGGCCCGCCTGGTCGCGCGGCTGCCGCACGTGGCGCAGGCAGTGCACGACGCGTATGCGCGGAGCGGTGATCGGCATCCCCTCGACCGCACAGCGCACGACGCGCGCCCACGCATCCTCTCCGCGTCTTCGCAGCGCAGCAGCGGACGCGGGCACGGGCACGACGGTGATGGGCGCAGCAGCGTCGCAGCAACCCGCCAGCGCTGAGGCCGACGCCGCGAGCGCCGCGGCGAGCGCCGGCGCAAGACGCGCGGCCATGTCGCGGCGGCCGTCTTCCTTCCACGCGGTGAGTGCACGTCGCGCGGTGCCGGAGTAGTCCGAGACCACGTGAGTGGGCACCCAGTGCGTGGGCGCGGGGGTCGGGCGGTGTCGCCGCGGAGCGCCGAGCAACCCGGCCTCGCAGTCAGGACACAGCACCCACCCGGGGCATCCGCAGCCCGCGCACGCAGCCGGCGCACCCAGGCCCACGACGTCTTCGAGGGCGCTCGCGATGCGCCGGATGGCCCCGGCGCTTCCGAGGGCGGCCGACGTCCAGGATGCGACTCCTGGGTCACGTGGGGCAGGCATGCTCCAGTGACGCCCTCCCCCGCACCTCGAGGAAGCTGTCCGCGTGGTTGGTGGACAGGTGGCGGCAGCCGCGCCTGTGCGCACCATGCCGTTATGGCGGTAGGCTGTGTCTCACGCCCGCCGGACCATCGAAGCCTCGTGCCGTCCGCCGGCCACTCCACTCTCCACGAGGTGCACCTCCATGTCCGATCCCACGACCCCTGACTACAAGGTCGCCGATCTGTCCCTCGCGTCCTTCGGCCGCGACGAGATCCGGCTCGCCGAGCACGAGATGCCCGGCCTCATGGCCATGCGCGAGGAGTTCGGCCCGCGCCAGCCGCTCAAGGGCGCCCGCATCACCGGCTCCCTCCACATGACCGTCCAGACCGCGGTGCTCATCGAGACGCTCGTCGCCCTCGGCGCCGAGGTCCGCTGGGCGTCATGCAACATCTTCTCGACGCAGGATCACGCGGCCGCTGCCGTCGTCGTCGGTCCCGACGGCACCCCCGACGACCCCCGGGGTGTGCCGGTGTACGCCTGGAAGGGCGAGACGCTCGACGAGTACTGGTGGTGCACCGAGAAGGTGCTCCTGTGGCCCGATGGCGGCGGCCCCAACATGATCCTCGACGACGGCGGCGACGCGACGCTCCTGGTCCACAAGGGGACCGAGTTCGAGGCCGCGGGCGTCGTGCCCAGCACGGACCCCACCGACTCCGAGGAGTACGCCGTCATCCTCGAGGTGCTGCGCCGCTCGCTCGCCGAGGACCCCCAGCGCTGGACCCGGATCGGCGCAGGCATCCGCGGCGTCACCGAGGAGACCACGACCGGCGTCCATCGCCTCTACGAGATGCAGAGGGAAGGCCGTCTGCTCTTCCCGGCGATCAACGTGAACGACTCGGTCACCAAGTCGAAGTTCGACAACAAGTACGGCTGCCGCCACTCACTCGTCGACGGCATCAACCGCGCCACCGATGTCCTCATCGGCGGCAAGGTGGCCGTGGTGTGCGGCTACGGCGACGTGGGCAAGGGCAGCGCGGACTCGCTGCGCGGCCAGGGCGCTCGCGTGATCGTCACCGAGATCGATCCCATCTGCGCCCTGCAGGCAGCCATGGACGGCTACCAGGTCGCGACGATCGAGGACGTCGTCGACACCGCCGACATCTTCATCACCGCGACGGGCTGCAAGGACGTCATCACGGCAGATCACATGTCCCGGATGAAGCACCAGGCGATCGTCGGCAACATCGGCCACTTCGACAACGAGATCGACATGGCTGGCCTGGCGCAGATCCCCGGCATCGTCCGGCGCACGATCAAGCCGCAGGTCGACGAGTGGGCCTTCCCCGACGGCCACTCGGTCATCGTGCTGTCCGAGGGGCGCCTGCTCAACCTCGGCAACGCCACCGGGCACCCGTCGTTCGTCATGTCGAACTCCTTCACCAACCAGGTGCTGGCGCAGCTGGAGATCTTCACGCGCCCGGAGGACTACCCCCTGGGCGTCTACACCCTGCCCAAGCACCTCGACGAGAAGGTGGCACGCCTTCACCTCGACGCCCTGGGCGTCCGCCTCACCGAACTCTCGAAGGACCAGGCGGAGTACATGGGCGTCGACGTGGCCGGCCCCTACAAGCCTGAGCTCTACCGCTACTAGGCACCTTCGCCACACAACTGACGAAGCATGCGCAGGGCCGGATGATGTCGATGTCTCCGGCCCTGCGCATGCGCGCGCCCGCCGACTACCCCGGGTGTCCCATCACGGTCGACATCGCCCTGGCCGAGGGCCGCACCCTGCGGGCCCCCAAGTGGGGGATCCCTGACGCGATCATCCCGCTCCTCGGCTTCGTCCTCATCTCCGTGGCGGTGGTCGTCGGCGGCCAATTCCTCGGCTTGCCCCTCACCTGGCTGCTCCTCCTCGGCATCACCCTGCCCTGGATCGCCCTCGCGGGCTGGCCCCTGCTCACCACGTCCTTCCAGGGCAATGGGCCGCGGATCGACCTGGGCCTGCGTCTCACCTGGAGCGACCTCGGCTGGGGGGTGATCGGCGGGGTCGCCGCACTCGTGGCCGGAGGCACGGTTGCCGTCCTCATCCAGGCCGTCTTCGGCGAGTTCACCTCGGCCGCGGGCGAGGTGGGCCAGCAACTGCGCGATGAGGGTCCGCTTCTCGCCGTGGTCGTGTTTGCCCTGTGCGTGGCCATCGGCGCTCCGATCGCCGAGGAGATCGCCTTCCGCGGCATGGCGTACAACGCCCTGGCCAAGCGGGGCCTGAGCACCGCCTGGGTCATCGCCATCACGACCCTGGCCTTCAGCCTGTTCCACCTCGAGCCGATGCGCGCGCCCATCCTCCTCGCCAGCGGCCTCGTGCTCGGGGTCCTGCGATGGCGGACCCGCAGTCTCGGGGCCCCCATCGTGGCCCACGCCGTCAACAACCTGCCAGGAGCAGCATTCCTGCTCGTGGGATGACACCATGATCCCGTGAGAGGACGAGTCCTGGTCGTCGACGACGACGTGGCCCTGGCCGAGATGCTCGGCATCGTCCTGCGGGGCGAGGGCTTCGACCCGGTGTTCTGCTCGGACGGCGGCGACGCACTGCAGGCGTTCCGCGACTCCCGTCCCGACATCATCCTGCTCGACCTCATGCTCCCCGGGATGGACGGCATCGACGTGTGCCGCGCGATCCGTCAGGAGTCAGGCGTGCCCATCGTCATGCTCACGGCCAAGAACGACACGGTCGACGTGGTGCTCGGGCTCGAGTCCGGCGCAGACGACTACGTCGTCAAGCCCTTCAAGCCCAAGGAGCTCGTTGCACGCCTGCGTGCGCGCGTACGTCGCAGTGACGAGCCTGCGGTGGGGACCCTGGAGATCGGCGATGTCACCATCGACGTGGCCGGCCATGTCGTGCGCCGTGGTGACAGGATCATCCCGCTGACTCCGCTGGAGTTCGACCTGCTCGTGTGCCTCGCGCGCAAGCCGTGGCAGGTGTTCACGCGCGAGGTGCTGCTGCAGGAGGTCTGGGGCTACCGCCACGCGGCCGACACCCGTCTCGTCAACGTCCATGTGCAGCGACTGCGCGCCAAGATCGAGCACGATCCGGAGCACCCCGAGATCGTCCTCACGGTGCGCGGCGTGGGATACAAGGCCGGCCCGCCATGACCGCCGGCCCGACGAGTCCCCCGACTCCGAAGGCTTCCCGGGCCCCGATGCACCTGGTCACGCTGTGGCGACGGTCCCTGCTCCTGCGGGTCACCGTGACCACCCTGATCCTGTCGATCATCGTCATGACCGTCCTGGGATTCCTGCTCCTGTCGCGCGTGACCACAGGGCTGCTGGACTCAGCCGAGCGCACCGCCGTGACCGAGGCCAGCGCTGGACTCGCCGACGCGCAGCGCATCTCGGCGGCCGCGGCATCGGGCACGAGCGCCGCGTCCCCCGCGAGCATCGTCGACACCATCGTCGCTTCCCTGGCTGCGCGCGCCGGCTCGCCCCCGCAGTACGACGTCCTGCTGCTGGCGGGCGAGACCGAGGGTGCCGCGCCCGAGCGCGGCACCAACCTCGTGTCCGATGCAAGCGTCCCGCCGGCGCTGCGCGAGACCGTGCTGCTCACCGAGCGGCAGTCATGGACCTACACCGAGATCCGCTATCTCGACGGCCGCAGCGCACCGGGGATCGTCGTCGGTGCCCCCCTCGCTGTCACCGACGTGGGCACCTACGAGCTCTACTACCTCTTCCCGCTCACCAACGAGGCGAGCACCCTGGACCTCGTCCGCAGCACGGTGATCGGCACGGGCGTCTTGCTCGTCATCCTGCTGGGAGCGGTCGCAGCCATCGTGACCCGCCAGGTGGTCGCTCCGGTCCGCTCGGCAGCCCGCGTCGCCGAGCAGTTCTCCGAGGGGCACCTGCGCGAGCGCATGGCCGTCCGCGGCGAAGACGACCTCGCGCGGCTCGCCATGGCGTTCAACGACATGGCCGCGAGCCTGGAGCAGCAGATCCACCGCCTCGAGGAGCTCTCAGCGGTGCAGCAGCGCTTCGTCTCGGACGTCTCGCACGAGCTCCGCACGCCCCTCACCACGATCCGCATGGCCGCCGACCTCATCTTCGAGAGCCGCGGAGAGCTCGATCCGCCCACGGCGCGGTCGGCCGAGCTCCTGCAGAACCAACTCGACCGCTTCGAGAACCTCCTCGGCGACCTGCTCGAGATCTCCCGCTACGACGCCGGCGCGGCCGTGCTCGACCTCGAGACCATCGATCTTGTCGCCCTGGTGCGGGGCGCGGCCGAGTCTGCACGTCCCCTGGCTGAGCGGCGCGGCAGCGACATCATCGTCCAGGCCCGCCTCGACCCATGCCCCGTGGAGTGCGATCCCCGGCGCGTGGACCGCATCCTGCGCAACCTGCTGGACAACGCCGTCGAGCACGGCGAGGGCCAGCCCATCGACGTCACCGTGGATGGCGATGGATCGGCTGTCGCGGTGACGGTGCGCGATCACGGCGTCGGCCTGTCCGATGAGGACATCGCGCACGTCTTCGACAGGTTCTGGCGCGCCGATCCGGCCCGGGCGCGTACCACCGGGGGCACGGGCCTGGGCCTGTCCATTGCCCTCGAGGACACCCGGCTGCATGCGGGGTGGCTCGAGGCGTGGGGATCCCCCGGAGAGGGCGCCTGCTTCCGGCTGACCCTCCCGTGCCGCGCCGACGTCACCCTCGATCGATCGCCGCTGCCGCTGGTGCCCGGGGATGACATCGAGACCGCCGACGAGGCCGTCGACGCGGCCGTCGAGGTGGACGCAGCGGAGGCGCGCGCATGAGGCCCTCTCGCGGCGCGTGGGCCGCGCTCATGGTGCCGCTCCTGGCGGCCTGCGCCTCGATCCCCACAAGCGGCCCCATCCAGCAGGGCGTCGAAGTGGGCGTCGAGACCACCGACCAGGTGATCCGCGTGATCGCTCGGCCGCCCCAGCCGGACATGACCCCTACCGAGATCGTGTCCGGCTTCCTCCAGGCCTCGGCGTCCTTCGAGGACGACCATGCGGTCGCCCGCGAGTACCTCACTAACGAGGCGGCGGTCATGTGGGATCCCTCGCGCAGCGTGAGCGTCTACGACGGCGTCCCGACGATCGTCCCCGATGGCGTCACCGAGGTCGACATGACGGCCACCCGGGTCGGGTCCATCGACGACGAGGGCCGCTACGAGGTGGCGCTCGCGGGAGGGCTCATCAAGGAGACCTTCCGCATGGACTTCGTGAACGGCAACTGGCGCATCGCGACGCCACCCCAGGGCCTGCTCCTGTCGCGCTCCGACGTGGATCGGGCCTTCCGGGCCTTCGACGTCTACTTCCTCGACCCCGCCTACGCCACGCTCGTGCCGGACCCGCGCTACTTCGCCGTGGACGGGCCCACGCCGGCCACGGCCCTCACCCGTGCTCTGCTGCGCGGCCCGACCGAGTGGCTGGCGCCCGCCGTGCGCACCGGCTTCCCCGACGGCTCGACGCTGGCCGTCAACGCGGTGCCCGTCGTCGACGGCGTGGCACGCGTCGACCTCGATCCGCAGGTGAGGCTGGCCGACGAGCAGACCCGGCGTGCCTTCTCCGCGCAGCTCGCCTGGACATTGCGCCAGGTCCCCGGCGTGCGCTTCATCGACCTCAACGCGGGCGGACAGGTGCTCGACGTCACGGGCACGCAGAACCCCCAGCCCGTCGATGCCTGGCCCGCCTACGATCCCAACGCCATGCCGGGAGGCGACGCCCCCCTCGGAGTGCTGAGCGGGCGGGTGATCGACCTCGACGGGATCCCTCCGCTTCCCGTCCCGGGAGCGGCCGGACTCGCCAACCCTCCGCTCGATGGCCTGGCCGTCTCCTGGTCGGCGGAGCGCGTGGCCGCGCTCGACGCCGATGCCCGGCTGTGGCTGGGGACCCTGGCGCCCGGGTCAGCGCTGGTGGAGGCGTCGGTCGATCCGGGCCAGTCGCGCCCGTCCTTCGGTCGCGGGGACGACGCGTGGGTGGTGGGGCCCGACGGGACCCTGCAGCGGGTCGATCCCGACGGCAACGCCATCGTGGTCCCGGTGGACGGCCTCAGCCCCAGGGCTCAGCTGGAGTCCATCGCGATCAGTCGAGACGGCACGCGCGCGGCCCTCACGATCCGGCGCGGTCCGCGGACCTTCGTCATGCTGTCCATCATCACCGTGCGCGAGGGCGCCCTGCGCATCGAGTCTCCCGTGCGCGTCGACAACCGACTGACCACGGTGAGCGACGTGGCCTGGGCGGACGACAATCGGCTCGTGGCCCTGGGCGTCGATGGCGCAGGCGCTCCGGGGGTCTTCGAAATCGACATCAGCCGATGGCAGGTGCGCGCACTCGGCGCGCCGCAGGGCGCCGTGCGCGTGGCGGCCGCCCCCGGCTCGCCGATCCTGCTCGCGACGGCGGACCAGCTCATCTGGAGCTACACCTCGGGCCCGTGGCGCCTGGGCCCCCAGGGGTCCAGCCCGGCCTACCCGGGGGGCTAGGCCTCCCCGGAGACGATCACGGCCCGACCCTGCGGCACCACGACCGCATCGCCCTCGTCCGGCCCCCACACCACGGCGCGGCCTTCGATGACCGTCGCCCCTGCGCCCGGGCCGCTCTCGATCAGGACCGGGCCCTGGAGCGCGAGGACGAGTCGATGTCGACCCGCGCCCAGGGTGCGCGGTGACGCGGTGACGAGCAGGTCGAAGGGCATGTCCCCCGGAGCGAGGGGCTCGTCGCCCTCCGCACGCAGACGATGCGGCACCCGATGGCGCGCGACCGCCTCGAGCGCCTCGTCGATGGCGACCGGCTTGCTCGTCAGGCCCAGGCGCAGCACGTTGTCGGAACTCGTCATCACCTCGACGCCGAGGCCGCCCACGTAGGAGTGCACGATGCCCGCGGACACGGCGATGGCCTCACCAGGATGCAGCACGTCGTGGTCGAGCAGGACGCTCACGAGCACGCCCGGGTCACCCGGGAAGGCGGCGATGACCCTCTCGAGTGCGATCACGGCCTCGCGCGACCAGCCCCGACCCTGCGCTGCATCGACCAGGCGGCTCGCGAGGTCGGCGCGCTCCCGCGGTTCCACCGCGAGAAGCCGGCGCGCGGAGGCGACCGGATCGCCCATGCGGACAAGGTCCACGATGTCGGCCGCCGCTCCCGCATCGGCTAGCAGGGCCGCCGCTTCCGCGGGATCGCGCCATCCGGCGTGGATGTCGAAGGGCTCGAGGGCCATGAGCATCTCTGCCTTCTCGGCATCGTCGGCGAAGAGCGGAGACCGGCGGGCCCAGCCCCGGCGCGCGAGGTCTGCATCGGGGTGAACCTGGATCGACAGGGGCGTGGCGGCGGCCAGGAGCTTCACCAGCGGCATGCCGCGATGCGCGTCCAGGTCGGCGAGCGCGCACCCGGCATCGGGGCCCTCGACCACCTCGGTCCGGCCCGACGGATGCGTCCCGAACCACAGTTCGGCCTGGGGGGATCCCGTCGCGCCGTGCCATCGGGCCAGCCCGTCGACGATTCCCCAGTCGTAGTCCTTCAGGGCGCCCGCAACGATGTGCGGCATCAGGCGTCTGCCGGGACTGCCTCGTCGAGCAGCATCACGGGGATCCCGTCGCGGACAGGGAACCCCCGACGGCAGACGGTGCAGACGAGCAACTGTCGTCCCGCGTCGACGTCGAGCGGGGCGTGCGCGTCGCAGGGGCACGCGAGGATCTCCAGCAGCAGTGGGTCCAGGCCCAGTGCTTCCGACCCCGGGGTCTGTGACATGGCAGTCCTCCTCACGCCTCACGGACGAGGGCAAGCACCTCGTCGCGCACGGACTCCATGGTGCCAGCATCCACCGCCTCGACGTTCAGCCGGAGGAGGGGCTCGGTATTGCTCGGCCGGAGGTTGAACCACCAGTCGGCGGCAGAGACGGTCATGCCGTCGAGGTCATCGAAGGTGACCCCGTCCTGACCGGCGTAGGCCTTGCGGACCCGCTCGCTGGCAGCCCGCGGGTCGGCGACCTGGGAGTTGATCTCGCCGCTGGCGACATAGCGGTCGTATCGGGCGAGCAGGCTGGACAGCGTGGTCCCGGCTGGCGCGGACCCGAGTGCGGCGAGGACATGCATCGCCGCGAGCATGCCCGAGTCCGCCCGCCAGAAGTCCGTGAAGTAGAAGTGGCCCGAGTGCTCCCCGCCGAAGACCGCGCCGGTCTGCGCCATGCGCGCCTTGATGAACGAGTGGCCGACGCGCGTGCGCTCGGCGACACCACCGCACTCTGCGATCACCTCGGGCACGGCGCGCGAGCTGATGCAGTTGTAGATGATGGTCGACCCCGGCCGCCGACCGAGCTCGCGCGCGGCGATGAGGGCGGTGATGGCTGATGGCGTCACGGCGACACCACGCTCGTCGATGACGAAGCAGCGATCGGCATCGCCATCGAACGCCAGCCCGATGTCAGCGCCCTCCGCGACGACCGCGCGCTGCAGGTCACGCAGGTTCGCGGGCTCGATCGGATTGGCCTCGTGGTGGGGGAACGTCCCGTCGAGCTCGAAGTACAGCGGCGTGATGCGCAGCGGCAGGGCGGGCAGCCCGGCAGCGGTCCCGAGGACAGCGGGCACGGTCAGCCCGGCCATGCCGTTGCCCGCATCGATGACGACGGAGAGGTCGCGCCCGCCGGAGAGATCGACCAGGCCGCGGAGGAAGGCCGCGTAGCCCGGGAGCATGTCGCGCCGCGTGACCGTGCCCGCCGGGCCTGCGTAGGCCGGAACTCCCGACGCGACCAGGTCGCGGATCTCGCGCAGCCCGGTGTCCGCACCCACGGGCGCCGCTCCCGCGCGGCAGAGCTTGATGCCGTTGTACTCGGCGGGGTTGTGGCTCGCCGTGAACATCGCGCCGGGCAGGCTGAGGTCGCCGGAGGCGTAGTAGAGCCCATCCGTGCTCGCGAGTCCGATCCTGATGACATCGCAGCCCTGGGAGCACACGCCCTCGGCGAACGCGGCCACGAGGTCGTCTCCCGAGGGGCGCATGTCCTGCCCGACGACGACAGCGCCAGGGCCGCCGTCGGCCACGCGTACGCCGAGGACCTCGACGAGCGCCGCGCCGGTCCTGCGGGCGAGGTCGGCGTCGAACTGCTCGGGCACGAGCCCGCGCACGTCGTACGCCTTGAAGACCGCGTCGAGTTCTGCTGCGCCCCGGGGGGATGGGTCGCCGGATGAGCCGGCCACCGCGCTCACCCCTCGGAGTCGTGTCCGGCTGGCAGCGACCTCAGGTGGCCGCGGCGCGTGCCCTCGGCGCCCACCGCCGTGCGCGACTCCAACTCGTCGAAGAGGGTGGCGCTGCGCTCGCTCGCAGCGGCTGCCTCGCGGACCGCATTGGCGAGTGCCTCGAGGTCATCGCCGGAGGGCCGCAGGCTCTCGGGGTCGGGCTCGATGCGCACGACCTGCCACCCCAGCGGAGCGGTGAGCCGGCCGGCGTGGATCTCGCACAGGTCGTAGCAGTGCGGATCAGGGGCCGACGAGAGCGGCCCGAGCACCGCCGTCGAGTCGGCGTAGACATAGGTCAGCGTGGAGTTGGCGGCGCGCCCGCAGGTGACACGGGAGCAGCGGCGTCGGTAGCCCACGAGCCGGGACGCTACCGCTCGATCGCAGGGGGTCGGCGATGCCACGCCGGAGAGGGCGGACGAAGGGACGGTCAGGCCTAGGGACCGGAGATCGCCAGGCCCGGGGCAGGGACGGCGCGGGGCACGACGACGCTGGTCCTCAGCGGTCGCCAGGGGTAGCCGGTGACGAGCGATCCGTCCTTGTTGCGGCGCACGGCGCGGTGCGCGATCGCGACCTCGCCGTCGGACACCGTGGCCAGGACGGTGAACCACGCGGCACCCGTGGGCCTGGGGATGTCGACGGCGACGAGCCGGCCCCGCGGGACGACGACCGTGATGTCATCCGTGGGCGGCAGGGGCTCGCCATCGGGAGAGATCGCGAGGACGCGCAGGGTCACCTCGGCCGGCGGCGCCGCGGAATCGTCCGACGTCGCATCGCCGGCCGGCGCCGTCGGGCTCGCCGAGGCCTCGACCGAGCCCGTGCCGGGCGATGCCTCCATGTCCGCCATGTCGCCCTCGGGGGCGCGCTCGATGGTGATGATGTCGTCAGGCGCAGTGAGCCAGACCGTGACCGCCGTGCTGCGTTCGGCCGACAGGCCCGTGGCAGCTGCGCTTCCGGAGCTGGCGCCCGCGCCGATCAGGGCAGCGCCGGCGGTGAAGGACAACTCCTCCAGTGAGCCGGCCGTCGCATCGACGCCCGGATGACGCTGGCGCACGCCGGCGACGATGGGCTGATCGGACTGCAGGTCGACGGTGGCGTCGTCTCCCTGGAGCGCGGAGTCGAGGTCGACAGCGACGACCGAGCCACCCGGCACCTCGACCTCGGGGGTCGCGGCCGGCACGAACGACCCGGCCGCGGTGATAAGGCGCACGCGCACGGTGGCCGACAGGTCGCCCGGGGCGTGCACGAGCAGCTGCCGCCCTCCGGGGCCGCCGATGACCCCGGGGACGAGGACCCGCGTCGCGGGATCCACCGACGCGGGGATCCAGTCGGCCCCGCGCGGCACGAAGCCCTCCGTCTCGCGGTCCAGCACCGCGGCCATGACCCGGCCCTGACGCACGGTGACGCGCCAGGTCGCCGCGGGAAGCCGAGGCGCCTCGCGCGAGAGCCGGACGACGACGCGGCTGCGCGGCTCCACGACGAGCCCGCGCAGGCGCGGGGTCGAGACCGGGCCATCGGGCCCGCTGATGGCGACCTCGAGCTCGGCCGTGGTGCTCTCGGGGTTGACCAGGACCAACTGAGAGTCCCGACCGGCGGTGGAGCCGCCACCGACGAACCACCATGTCGTGTCGGGTCCCAGGCAGGGCTGGCTCGACAGGCCTCGGCCTGCGCTGAAGGAGTCCTGAGTGGTCTGCGCAGCGACGAGCCCGGGGGCTAGGCCCCCCAGCGTGCGGACCTCGAGCGCGGGGAGCCGCGACTCCTGCGCCACCACCTGCGCCGCGTCGCCGGGCTCCAGCAGGGCACCCTGCGGCTCGCCGTCCGCAGCGACCGCGCCCTCGTCGGCGGGGACGGTCTCGCCTGAGCCATCGCCCGTGCCGTCTCCCCCCTCGAGGTAGGCGATGACCGACTCGCCCTCGCGATCTTGCCCCTCGAAGCCCGGGATCACGGTCATCGCCGACGTCGTGCGCGACCCGTCGACGGATCCGGGCTCGGGGCAAACCGCAGTGGAGGAGTCAACCGGCTGCACGGTGCTGTCCGCCTGCTCGTCGGCACCGGGGACGGGCGCGAGCAGCCCGACGAGCACGAGGACGACGGCGATGGCCGCGACGACACCAACGGCACGCCATGCACCGGGATCGGGAGGAGGCGCGGCGTCGGCGCGCGTGCGCCGGCGCGGTCGTCGTGCGCGTTCGGCGGTGCCGGACTGCACGGGGGTCTCGTCGCTCATGACACCACCCCCTCTCGCGGTCCGGCTTCGGACGCTTCGACTTCGGATGCTTCGACAATGCTCGCGGAGGTCGAGTCCCCATCGGGGTCGATGTCATCGTCGGCGTCATCGTCCCCTGCGGCGCGTCGCGCGGGCAGCGCCAGGACCGCGACCACGAGCCAGGCGATTGCCTGCACCCAGAGCCAGCGCGTGCGAGGGGCATCGTCGATCGTCACGACGAGCTGACCTTGCGCCGCGGACGGAAGCGCGAACTCCTGCAGGCCGGGCGCATCTGCCTCAGCCGCCACCGGGGCGAGCGCCGCGCCGTCCAGGGTCGCGCGCCACGCGGGGTCGGCAGTCTGGGCCAGGCGCAGCCTCACGCCCGATGACGGGAGGGCGGTATCGATGAAGGGCTCGGCCGAAGAGAGCTGGGCCAGCGGCACGGGCGCTGCCGTAGCAGGCACGGCATCGTCGAGAAGGACGGCGCGACTGGCCTCGGGCTGGACGCGCCACAGCACCTCGCCCTCGCGCCCCGCGACACGGCGCAGCCCCGGAACAGAGTCCAGGCTGCGCGCGAGGTCGCCGACGCCCGCCTGCGTGCGCTCGAGGACGACGTAGCGCACCGCGTAGGCCGCGAGGCCGCTCACCTCGTCGCCGCCGCGGCCCGAGACCAGTCCCGCGACCAGGCGGTCGAGCTCAGCCCAGTCCGCGGCGGGCGGGGCCACCTCGGCATCGCCGAGCGTGGGACCGGTGCCGTTGACGAGGGCGTAGTCCACGCGGGCGGTGTCCTGGGGGCGCAGCAGCAGCGTGCGCGGGGCTTCAGGACCGATGGCCTCGGCGATGACGAAGGGCGGCAGCACGACGGGATCGCCACGGCGCACGGGGTCACCCGCGCCGGGCAGCCACCACAGCAGGGCAAGGAGGGGAGTGAGCACGGCGAGGATGGTGCTGATGCCCGCCACCGGCTGCCGCCAGGTGAACGCCGACTGCGCCATGCTCGCGCGCAGGCCATCCGCCGCGAGGGCAGCGGCCAGGATGAGCGCGCCGCCCATGAGCGCTGTGACCGGGCCCGTCCACGGCAGGACCGAATCCTCGACGCTGGGCGGCTGGAGCGGCAGTCGCGCCACCACGAGCGCCAGTGCGAAGCCGACGAGTGCGACGCCCCAGCACGCGAGCGTCGCGCGACGGGTGCCGGGCCGCAGGAGGGCCAGCAGGGCTGCGATCACCAGCCCTGCCATGACCCAGGCTGGCGGGGTGCCCGGTCCGCCGGGGTCGAGCAGGAGGAGGCTGGCCGGCGCGGCCGCCTCGACTCCGGCGTAGACCCCGAGGTCGGTGAACAGCAGCGCCGGCTGAGTGATGAGTCGCAGCGACCACGGCATCAGCAGCGCCAGCGGCACGACGAGCAGCGCGAGAGCTCCCAGGATCCACGCCCGGTCAACGCGGGGGCCGGCCGTGTCGCGTTGCCGGGCGACGACGCCGAGGGTGACTGCGACGAGGACGGCGAGCAGCAGCCAGACCCACACGACAGGAGCGCTGGCGACGATGACGGCCGCGAGCAGGGCGGCGCCCCAGGGCGTGCGCCCCGTGGCCGGCGCGAGCGTGGGCACCGACCAGAGCATGCGTGCAACGATGCGGGCGAGCGGAGGCAGTAGGACGATCGCGATCATGACGCCGAGGCGTCCCGTGGCGATGGCCCCGGTCATCGCGGGCAGGAGGGCGTACGCGATGGCCGCCCAGGTGCGCGGCCCGCGCGCCGACACCATGCCGCGCAGGGACCACCAGGCGCTCAGGCCGGCAGCGGGGACGGCAAGGAAGAGGACCAGGCCCACCATGAAGCCGGCCTTGCCCAGCACGATCGTCGCCAGGGCGGCGAGGAGCGCGGTGAGGGGTGCTGCGGGGACCGTGGAACCGGGACCGACGTCATGCCAGGTGTCGGTGTACGCCGCCCACAGATCCGACGCCCCCTCGGGACTGGGCAGCAGCGCCCCTCCGAAGAGGACCCCGTCGCCCCACCACAGCGCACGACCGGCGATGGCCGCCGCCACGAGCAGCACGAGGGCGATCACCACGGTCGGACGGGACAGGGCACGGCGCACGAACCCGTCGGCGGGGTCCTCGAAGATGTCGGCGTCGTCCGAGACCGGGCCGGAATCGAGCGCTCCCACCGACGAGGCGCCCCCCGCTCGTCCGGCCGACACCATGCCGCCGAGGGCTTCGAGGGCGCTGCGCGCCTGGGACCACGCACCCGGGCGCAGGTCGTGCACCGCCTCGCGCGAGCTCATCACGGAGGTAGCAGCCACGCGGCGACGGGCCGCCATGATGCGTCCGGGGTGCGCCAGGAGCGACGTGATGGCCACGATCTCGTCACCGGCGCGGCGCAGGTCCTTGCCCAGCAGATACAGCAGCGCACGCAGCGACGAGCCGAGCGCGAGTCGGATGCCCGTGAAGGGCAGCCGCCACCCTGGCGCCTGCGCAAGCAGGACCAGGAGCGCGGAGCGGCGGTCCAGACGATGGCCGCGGCCCGGCAGGGTCGAGCCCTCGCGGCGGCCGTGGTAGGACGCCTCGCGGTGATGGACCACCGCCTCGGGCACGACGCGGACCTGGTGGCCCGCTCGCCATGAGCGCCAGCACAGGTCGAGGTCGTCTCGGTAGAGCGGAAGCTGGGGGTCGAACCCCCCGAGGGCGTCCCACACGTCGCGCCGCACCAGCATGCCGGCCGAACCCACAGCGTGGACCTCGCTGCGGTCGTCGTGCTGGCCCTGGTCGTGCTCGCGGCGCTCCAGCCCCGTGACGCGGCGACCGGCCCCCGTGACGCTGAATCCGACCTCGAGGAGCAGGCGGCGGTCGTGCCAGCCCAGGGCCTTGGGGCCGAGGATGGCGGTCCCCGGATGGGCATCGGCGGCCTCGAGGAGCCGCTCCAGGCAGGTTGGTGCCGGCGCCGAGTCGTCGTGGAGGAGCCAGACCCACTCGGTGGCCTCGACGTCGAAGGCCTCGTCGCTATCGGATCTCAGGACGCCCGAGGCGAGCCCGGCCTGGACCGACGCACCGAATCCGCTCGGCTCGCCACCGCTGTCGAGGACGACCACGCGGTCGTAACCCAGGGACTCGGAGAGGATGCGCGCGCTGGCATCGGTGGATCCGGCATCGACGCCGACGACGGCATCGGGGTGACGTGTCTGTCCGCCGAGGACCGTGAGGACCGCGGGAAGCCAGACCGCGCCATCACGAGCGACGATGACGGCCGTGACGCGGTGGCGTCCGCTCAGACCGCCTGCTTCTTCAGCCGGCGCCGTTCGCGCTCGGACAGGCCGCCCCAGATGCCGAAGCGTTCGTCATTGGCGAGTGCGTACTCCAGGCACTCCCCGCGCACCTCGCATGACAGGCAGACGCGCTTGGCCTCGCGAGTGCTCCCACCCTTCTCGGGGAAGAACGCCTCGGGGTCGGTCTGGGCGCACAGGGCTCGCTCCTGCCACTCCAGGGCCTCGGCCGCATCGTCTGCGGTGGTCAACGGCAGCAGCACGGGATCACTCACTGCCGGCCTCCCTCCCTGGGGCGCAGGCTGGTCCTGCGTCCGTAAATGACACGGGTGTCATTACATAGGTCGTGAGGCCGCGCGTCAAGCCCGGGAGCCCACGAGGTCCCCCGTGGCGCCCCCCGGGGAGTGGGGAACGCCGTAGCCCGTGGTGCGCTGCCGCGGGACCCGGCCGGCCGAGCGGATCAGCGCGCGCAGGTCCTCGACGGACTTGGCCGACCCGTGCTCGGAGCCCGCCATGCGGCTGATCGTCTCCTCCATCAGGGTCCCGCCGAGGTCGTCGGCGCCGCTCGCGAGCATCACGCGGCACCCCTCGTCGCCGAGCTTGACCCACGAGCACTGGATATGGTCCACGGCGCCGTGGAGCAGGATCCGAGCCATGGCGTGGACGGCGCGATTGTCGCGCGCTGTCGGCCCAGGTCGTGCCACCCCCGCGAGGTAGATCGGCGCGCTGTGGTGCACGAAGGGCAGCGGCACGAACTCGGTGAAGCCGCCGGTGCGCTCCTGGATGCCGCGCAGCGTGCGCAGGTGGTCGACCCAGTACCGGGGCTCGTCCACATGGCCGTACATCATCGTCGAGGTCGTGCGCAGGCCGACCTCGTGCGCGGTCGTCACGACCTCGATCCACGTCGCGGCCGGCAGTTTGCCCTTGGTGAGGATCCATCGAACGTCGTCGTCGAGGATCTCCGCCGCCGTACCCGGCAGCGAGTCGACGCCGGCTTCGCGGGCAGCAACGAGCCAGTCGCGGAGGGAAAGGCCCGTGCGGGCGGCGCCGTTGACCACCTCCATGGGACTGAAGGCGTGCAGGTGGATCTGCGGAGCCTCGGCCTTGACGGCGCGCGCAAGGTCGAAGTACGCCGTGCCCGGCAGGTCGGGGTGGATGCCGCCCTGCATGCAGACCTCGGTGGCCCCTGCATCCACGGCCTCGCGCACCCTTCGGCCGACCTCCTCCAGGGAGAGGGTGAAGGCGTCCACGTCTGAGGCCCGCTGGGCGAAGGCGCAGAAGCGGCAGCCGGTGTAGCAGACGTTGGTGAAGTTGATGTTGCGGTTGACGACGTATGTCACCTCGTCGCCGACGACCTCGCGACGCAGGTCGTCGGCGAGAGCCGCGATCGCCTCGAGAGCCTCGCCCGTGGCCGACATGAGAGCGATCGCATCCTCGACGTGGTCGGGGTGTGCAAGGCGTGCGGGATCGGAGTGGGCGAGATCGAGCGCGCGGCGCAGGTCGGAGGGCAGCCGGGTCCCGTCCGCGCTCACCCGCAAAGCGCGCTCGGATACCTCGTCCCAGTCGCCGTAGACATCGGCGAAGTCCTCGCGGCGATCCGCGCTCCGTCCGGTGATGTCGATGTCCAGGTGCAGGTCCACCCGACCGCCGGCCGCTCGCGCGGCGAAGTCGGCGTAGCCGCCCGCATCGGCATCGGGCTCCTGCCAGGGCAGCCCCGCGGGGCGGGCGGTGGTGTCGAGGAGTCCCTGCGCGTCCGCGAGGGCATCGACGTGAGGTCGCACGCGGGGATCGATCCACTCCCCCGAGAGCACGTAGCGCGGGTGGGCGGTGAGTCGCGCACGCAGGTCGTAGCCCGCGGCCGCGGTGCTCTCCCGCAGGGCATCCAGGTGCGGCCAGGGCCGCTCGGGGTTGACGTGATCGGGGGTGACCGGACTCACCCCGCCCCAGTCGTCGACGCCCGCGCGGAGCAGGGGCACGAGATCGTCGGAGAGATTGGGCGGCGCCTGTAGGCGCACGCCGGGCCCCAGCACGATGCGCGCGGTCGCGAGCGTCGCCAGGTAGGCCTGCGCGTCGAGGTCGGGCTCGCCGCGCATCGCCGTGTCGTCCTTGGCGCGGAAGTTCTGGACGATCACCTCCTGCACGTGACGATGCCGGCGATGCACTGCCCGCAGGGCGAAGAGAGCGTCAACGCGCTCCTCGTCGGTCTCGCCGATGCCCACCAGGATCCCCGTGGTGAAGGGAATAGCCAGGCGCCCGGCGTCCTCGAGGACCTGGAGCCGCACGCGGGGTTCCTTGTCGGGACTGCCGTAGTGCGGGCCGCCCGGCGTCGACCACAGCCTCTCGGACGTGGTCTCGAGCATCATCCCCATGCTCGGAGCGACCGGCCGCAGCCGACGCATCTCCTCCCAGGACATGACGCCGGGATTCAGGTGCGGCAGCAGGCCCGTCTCCTCGAGCACGAGAATCGCCATCGCGCGCACGTAGGACAGGGTGTCGGCGTAGCCCGCCTCATCAAGCCACTCCCGGGCGGCGGGCCAGCGGTCCTCCGGCCGGTCGCCGAGGGTGAAGAGCGCCTCGGCGCAGCCGAGTTCGGCGCCGCGTCGGGCCACCTGCAGCACCTCGTCGGGAGAGAGGTACGCCGCCGGCACGCGATGCGGCACGGTCGCGAAGGTGCAGTAGTGGCAGCGGTCCCTGCACAGCCGGGTGAGGGGGATGAAGACCTTGGGCGAGTAGGTGATGACCCCGGGGAGCCCGGCGTCCTGGAGTCCCCGGTCGCGGAGGGACCCGGCGATCTCGAGAAGCTCCTCGAGGGCGTCGCCACGGGCTCCGATCAGCCAGGCGGCCTCGTCGGGCGCGAGGGTCGCTCCCCTGCGGGCGCGGGCCAGCGCCCGGACGACCCCCGACGGCGTGGACGGCACCGTGACACCCTATGTCCATGCCGACGCCCCCGTCACCGCTGCGCCGCATCACCGTGCTCGCCGGCGGCATCGGAGGAGCGCGCTTCCTGCGCGGCCTGCTCGCCGCCGCCCCGGACGCGGAGGTGACGGTCATCGGCAACACCGGGGACGACATCTGGATCCACGGGCTGCGCGTGTGCCCGGACCTCGACACGGTGATGTACACCCTGGGCAACGGGATCTCCGAGGAGCGCGGCTGGGGCCGCGAGGCGGAGACCTTCACGGTGAAGGAGGAGCTGGCCGCCTACGGCCTCGAGCCGTCGTGGTTCGGGCTCGGCGACCGCGACATCGCCACCCACCTCGTGCGCACGCAGATGCTCCAGGCCGGCTATCCCCTCTCGGCGATCACCGACGCGCTGTGCGCCCGGTGGCAGCCGGGGGTGCGCCTCATCCCCATGACGGACGAGCGCGCCGAGACCCACGTCGTGGTCGACGATCCCGACGGCGCGGTCGACGATTCGGGAGCGGCCGCGCGCCGCGCCATCCACTTCCAGGAGTGGTGGGTGCGCTACCGCGCCGAGCTGCCCGCCCACGCGATCGTGCTCGTCGGGGCCGAGGATGCGAAGCCCGGCCCGGGCGTCGTCGAGGCCATCGAGGCAGCGGACGTGGTGCTGTTGCCGCCCTCCAACCCGGTCGTGTCCGTGGGCACGATCCTGCAGGTGCCGGGCATCCGCGAGGCCATCCAGCGCAAGCCCGCCCCCGTGATCGGCATCTCGCCGATCGTCGGTGGTCGCCCGGTCCGCGGCATGGCCGATGCCTGCCTCGCCGCGATCGGCGTCCAGACGCAGGCGGCCGCGGTCGCGCGACACTACGGCCCCCGTCGCGCGCTGATCCCCCTCGGAGCCCCCGCCGACGGGATCCTCGACGGCTGGCTCGTGGACGACTCCGACGCCGCGTCGGTGCCGTCCGTGCAGTCGCTCGGCATCGCGTGCGCGTCCCGGCCCTTGCTCATGACCGATCTCGACGCGACCGCCCAGATCGCGCGCGCCGCGCTCGAGCTCGCGTCGAGCGTGCGGCAGCAGGCATGACGCTGCAGGTCGTCGCGGTCCCCGGGATCGGGGAGGTCACCGAGGGCGTCGATATCGCTGCCATGCTCGCCGATGCGCTCCCGGCCACGGCCTGGCCGGATGGCTCGACGGGACTGCGCGAGGGCGACATCGTCGTCGTCACCAGCAAGGTCGTGAGCAAGTCCGAGGGAAGCATCGTCCCCGAGGCCGAGCGCGACGCGGCACTCGAGGCCGAGACGGTCACCGTGGTCGCGACCAAGGAGACGCCGCGGGGCACCACCCGGATCGTGCGCACGCACCACGGCCTGGTCCTCGCCGCGGCAGGCATCGACGCCAGCAACGCGCCCGCGGGGCATGTCCTGCTCCTCCCCCGCGACCCGGACGCCTCGGCTCGCGCCCTGCGCGGAAGGCTGCGCGAGCTCACGGGCCTGTCAGTCGGTGTCATCGTCACCGACACGCTAGGCAGGCCCTGGCGCGACGGCCTCACCGACTGCGCGATCGGCGTCGCCGGCGTGACCGTCCTCGACGACCTGCGCGGGCTCCCCGACGCCCAGGGCCGCGCGATGGAGGCCACGGTCATCGCGGTCGCCGACGAGGTCGCGTCCGCGGCCGACCTCGTCAAGGGCAAGTCCGGCGGGATGCCGATCGCGCTCGTGCGCGGCCTCGCGCACCACGTCGCCCCCCGGGGCGACGGCCCGGGCGCCGTGTCGGGCGTGCGTCCGCTCGAGGAGGACCTCTTCCCCCTGGGGTCGGCCGAGGCGCGCCGGGAAGGCGCGCGCGACGCCGTGGCCTCGCGCCGCACCGTGCGCCACTTCACCGACGACACCGTCGACCCCGGGGCCCTCACGCGGGCCATCGCCATGGCGATCACAGCCCCGGCCCCCCATCACACGACCCCGTGGCGGTTCGTCGTGCTCGACGAGCGGCGGGAGACCCTGCTCACGGCGATGCGGGAGCGCTGGCGCACCGATCTCGCTGCCGACGGCTTCGACGCGGCGGCGATCGAGCGCCGACTGTCGCGCGGCGACATCCTCTGGCGCGCCCCGGCGGTCGTCCTGCCCTTCCTCGACCTGGCCGAGGGCCCGCACGCCTACCCCGACGATCGGCGCGCGGGATTCGAGCGCGACCTCTTCCTCGTCTCGGGAGGCGCCGCGGTGGAGAACCTCCTCATCGCGCTCGCGACCGAGGGCTGGGGCGCGGCGTGGATCTCATCCACGATGTTCTGCCCCGAGGTCGTGCACGATGTGCTCGATGTTCCGGCGTCATGGCAGCCGCTGGGTGCCGTGGCCGTCGGGCGCCCAGCGCAGGAGCCCGGGCCGCGACCTCAGCGCGATCCCGGGGAGTTCATCCTGCGTCGGTGACGCGCGCCGTCACGCGTCGGTCGAGAAGCGCACCGCGGTCGCAGGCAGGTCGACTCCCGGCCAGACACGAGCCCCCGCGCGCAGCTCATTGCCCGGACCGATCCGGGCTCCGTCGCCGATGACGCATCCGGTGACGATCGCGCCCGCGCCGATGCCGGCATCGGCGCCGACGACCGAGTCCTCGACCACGGCACCCTCCTCGATGACGGCGCCGTCGAGCAGGACCGACCCGTCCACGCGCGCACCCGCGGCCACCCGGGCCCCCCGCCCGACGGTCGTGCCTCCCGAGACGACGGCGGAGGGATCCACCTGCGCGCCCTCCAGCACGAGAGCCTCCGCGGGCACATGGCCGGACCAGGGGGCGATCCCGCGCACGAGGTCGGCGGAGCCACGCACGAAGTCCCAGGGCGTGCCGAGGTCGAGCCAGTAGGAGTCGTCGACGACTCCGCGCACGAGCGCGCCCTCGGCGAGGAACGACGGGAAGGTCTCCCGCTCCACCGAGACGGGGCGGCCCGCAGGGATGGCGTTGATGGCAGAGCGCCGGAAGACGTAGCAGCCGGCGTTGATCTGGTCGGTGACGATCTCAGCGGGGGTGGTCGGCTTCTCTCGGAAGGCGAGCACACGACCGTCGCCGTCGGTGGGCACGAGTCCGTACGCCGAGGGGTCCGCAACGCGCACGAGATGCAGGGTCACCAGCGCGCCGGTGCGCACGTGGTCATCCACGAGACCGGCATAGTTGACGCCGCTGAGAACGTCCCCATTGAGCACTATGACGGGGTCATCGGGGCCGCTCACCAGGTGTGCGGCCGCATGCCGGATGGCACCACCGGTGCCGAGGGGCTCGTCCTCGACCGCGTAGGCGATCTCGACGCCGAGGTCGCTCCCGTCCCCCAGTTGCTCGGCGAAGACCTCGGCACGGTAGGACGTGCCGAGGACGACGCGCTCGATGCCCGCGGCACGTGCCCGCTCGATCTGGTGGACCGTGACGGGGACGCCGGCAACGGGCAGCATCGGCTTGGGAGTGCCGAGGGTGAGCGGCCGCAGTCGGGTGCCCTGGCCCCCGACGAGGAGGATCGCCTCGCGCATGCCGTCATCACACCACATGCCGGCAGTGGTCCCCGCCCACGGATCGGTCAGAAGGTGAGAGGCCAGTCGTGGCCCTCGCGCTGTCTCGCTGATCGAGCAGGCCCGGGCGTCGACCCCGGGACAAGGAGCAGGGCCCCGGCTGTCGCCGGGGCCCTGCTCCTTCCGAGATGGGTGATCGCTTCAGCGGATCAGGACGCTCCCGTGCCCTCGAGCCATGCAGCGACCTTGTCCGGGTTGGCATCGATCCACTTCTGGGCCGCCTCCTCCGGAGTCATGCCGGACTCGATGTCGAGCGCGACCTGATTCTGGTCCTCGTTGGTCCACTCGAAGTTCTGGACCAGCGTGGCGAACGGGCTGCCGGAGTCCATGAGCTTGACGGTCGCGAGCTTGACCAGGGGCGTCTCCGGGTAGTCCGTGAGACCGCTGGCCTTGGCCGCGTCCGTCCAGTCGTTGGCCGGGAAGTTGATGCGGCACAACGGCACCTTGGCGAGGAAGTTCTGCGGCTCGTAGAAGTAGCCGAGGACTGCCTCCTTGTTGTCGTTGCCCTTGGTGAAGGCCTCGATGAGCGCGGCCTCCGAGCCGGTGTTGATGATCTTGAAGTTCAGGCCATTGGCCTCGATGAGCTTCTCGCCGATGGTGGTGTATCCGGGCGGGCCCTCGAGCCAGGCGCCCTTGTCACCGGACTCCGGCGTCTTGAAGAGATCGGCGTACTCATTGAGCTTGGTGCCGTCGGTGATGTCGGGGTACTCGTCGCACATCCACTGCGGCACGTACATGCCGATGAGGCCGATGTTGCCGTTGTAGCCGACCTCGACGATGGCTCCGCGGTCAACCCACTCCTGCCAGCGACCGCCACCCCAGTCCTCGATGATGACGTCGACCGACCCGGCCTCCATCGCGTCGTAGGTGACGCCGGCCTCATCGAGAGTCGTCTGCGTAATGTCGCAGCCGAGTGACTCGCGGGCCACATCGCTGAGCACCTGGGCCGAGGCGGTGTAGCCCACCCACGCGTGCATGGCAACGCCCCACGAGCCGCAAGCGGTGTCGGCGGGGGCAGCAGCCGAGCTCGATGCTTCGGGCGCCGCGCTCGAATCCGCCGGTGCGGCCGAGGACGAGCTTGCCTCGTTAACGCTGCCACCGCAGGCCGCGAGGGCCAGGCTGGCAGCAGCGAGCGCGACCACGAGGCCAGCGCCCTTGCCTACTCGCTTCATTCTTCCTCCCGGAAGCTAGATGTCGCCGTCATCGTAGGCGTGCCCCCGCCGCGATTCGGCGGAATGCGGATAACGGATGGGTATCGCTCACGCGTGTCAGTGGCGTCCCTGAGGGGACTTCTGGGGCCTGCCTTGGGCAATTCGATCCAAGATGATGCCCAGGAGCACGATCGCGATGCCCGCGGCCAGGCCCTTGCCGGCGAGCTCGGGCTTGGACTGCCCGACGATGACGAGGTAGCCCAGGCCGCCGGCGCCGACGAAGCCGCCGATGACGACGACAGCCAGCACGAAGATGAGCCCCTGGTTCACGCCGAGCAGGATCGAGCGCCGCGCCACGGGCAACTGCACCTTGGTGATGACCTGCAGGTTGGTCGACCCGGCTGAGACCGCCGCCTCCACTGATTCCTTGGGCACCTTGCGGATCCCGTCGGCGACGATGCGGATGACGACAGGGGCGGCGTAGACGACACCCAGGACGATCGCGGCGAAGCGCGTGGGCCCGAAGAGCGCGAGCACGGGAACGAGGTAGACGAACGCCGGCATCGTCTGGCCGGCGTCGAGGAAGGGCCGCAGGAAGCGATCCGCACGCGCGCTGCGGCCAGCCCAGACGCCCATCACGATGCCGATGATCACGACGAACCCCGTGGCAATCAGCGTCATCGCGAGGGTGAGCATCGTGTCGTTCCATAGGCCGGTTGCCATGACGAGCGCCAGGAGCGCGAAGACGAGGATCCCGACGGTGCGCCCCGCCAGGATGAACGCCAGCAGGGTGATCGCGATGAGGGTCAGCCACCACGGCGAATTGGCCAGCACGTCCTGGAGGGGGTTGAGCACCCAGACCGTGAAGAACTCGCTTCCGGTCACGGTGAGGAAGCCGAGGTTGTCCGTGATCCAGTCGGACACGGCATTGGCTGCCTCCGCGACCGGCTCCTTGAAGTTGAGCTGCTCGGGGAAGACGGCGAACACCAGGAGGTAGCGGGAGAGGTAGATGGCGACGAGCGTGATCACGCCGAAGACCGCTAGGCCGATGCGCCGGCGCACCTTCGCCGCATCGGCCGCCGCGTATCCGGACTGGTCACGGTTGACCGCCGCGCTCGTGGACCTGTCGAGCATGACCGCGAGGAGCACGACCGCGAGCCCTGCGACCACGCCGTCGCCGACATTTCGGATGGTGAGGGCTTCGATGACCGGCTTGCCGAGTCCGGGCGCGCCGATGAGGGCCGCGATCACGACGAAGGACAGGGCGGCCAGGGTCGTCTGGTTGACCGCGAGGATGATCGTGCTCTTGGCCATCGGCAGCTGCACCTTGGTGAGGACCTGCCAACGGGTGGAACCGGAGGACTCAGCGGCCTCGATCGGCCCCTGCTTCAGGCTCCTGATGGCGTGCGCCGTGATGCGGATGCAGATGGGAATCGAGTAGATCATCGTGGCGATGGTCGCCGAGGCGATGCCGATGAGGAACACCAGCGCGAGGGGTGCGAGGTAGACCAGCGTGGGGAGCACCTGCGCGAGGTCGAGCCACGGCCGCAGGACCTTCATCACCCGGTCGTTGAGTCCGGCCCACACCCCGAGGGGAAGTGCGATCAGCAGGGAGAGGACGACGGCCCCGATCGTCATCGCCAGCGTCTCCATGGTGAGGAGCCACATGCCGAGCATGCCGCACAGCAGCATGAGGAACATGCTGAAGAACGCCATGCGCAGGGTGGAGGTCGCATAGACGATGAAGCCGATGAGGACGAGCGTGCCGAACCAGCCGAGGACGGGGATGAGGTTGCCGTCCGCGGGCACGGCGATCACACCCATGAAGATCTCGATGAACCCGGAGATCACCGACCTGATCGGGTTGAAGACGTAGACGAAGAGGAAGCTCTCCGTGCGGTTGCCGCGGATGGACGCGGCCAGGTCGCGCATGACTGCCGTGAAGGGCGAGTCGGTGGCCGTCGAGAGCTCCTGCGTCTGCACGCCCTTGAGCGCGGTCGCCGTCACGACCCACACGACCAGGACGATGAGCGCCTGCACCCATCGCAGGCGGAGGGCGGCCTTGACGTCCACGGCTAGTCGCCCAGCTCCGAGTCGCGATCGCCGGCGATGAGGGCCAGGACGTCGTCGCTGCCGACGTAGCCCACCAGGGCGCCGTCGCGCATGACCCGCACGGGGGCAACGGACGCGATGATCCGGTGGGTTGCCTCCTTGACGATGGTGTCGCCGTCGACAGCTGGGCCGTCGCCGGACTCGCCGTCACGCAGCGGTCGCGCGATGGTCTCGAGCGTGAGCACGTGGCTCTTGGGGATATCGCGCAGGAAGTCCTCGACGTAGGCATCGGCCGGATGCAGCACGAGGTCCATCGCGGTGCCCATCTGGACGACGGCGCCGTCGCGCATGATGGCGATGCGATCGCCGAGCTTCATGGCCTCGCTCAGGTCGTGCGTGATGAAGACCATCGTCTTGCCGAGCTCGCGGTGCAGGCGGATCACCTCGTCTTGCATGTCACGGCGGATGAGCGGGTCGAGGGCGCTGAAGGGCTCGTCGAGGAACATCACGTCGGGATCGACCACCAGCGCCCGAGCCAGGCCGACGCGCTGCTGCATGCCGCCCGACAGTTGCTCGGGGTAGGAGTTGGCATAGCCGGCGAGGCCTACGAGCTGGATCACCTCCTCCGCACGTGCGTAGCGATCGTCCTTCTTCACTCCCTGGATCTCGAGCGGGTAGGCGACGTTGTCGATCACCTTGCGGTGCGGCAGCAGGCCGAAGTGCTGGAACACCATCGAGAACTCGGTCCGCCTCAGGTGCCGCAACTGCTTGTCGTTGGCCTTGAGGATGTCCTCGCCCTCGATGATGACCTCGCCCGCCGTGGCGTCGACCAGGCGCGTGAGGCAGCGCACGAGGGTGGACTTGCCCGAGCCCGACAGCCCCATGACGACGAAGACCTCGCCCTCGGCGACGTCGAAGGTCACGTCGCGGACAGCAGCCGTGCAGCCGGTGTCGGCGAGCAGCTGGTCGCGGGGAAGGTCGGCGTACGGCGTGCCGACGATCTTGTCCGCCTGCGGTCCGAAGACCTTCCAGAGGTTGCGCACCGAGATAGCCGGCGCGACGGATGTGGTCCCGGTCATCTCAGGCCTCCTCGGCGAACCAGCCGCTCGGGGCCGGTGAGAGGTTGCGATACACGTGCTTGGCCTCGAGGTACTCGTGCAGGCCGGAGGGCCCGAGCTCGCGCCCGACCCCCGACTGCTTGAAGCCGCCCCACTCGGCCTGGGGGAGGTAGGGGTGGTAGTCGTTGATCCAGATGGTGCCGTGACGCAGCGCGGCGGCGACGCGTTCCGCCCTCCCGGCATCGGATGTCCACACGGCTCCGGCGAGGCCGTAGACGGTGTCGTTGCCTAGGGCGATCGCCTCCTCCTCGGTGCGGAAGGTCTCCACGGTGAGCACCGGGCCGAAGGACTCGTCCTGGACGCACGTCATGTCGGTCCGGCAGCCATCGAGCACAGTGGGAAGGTAGTAGCAGCCGCGCGCGAGCGCGGGGAATTCGCGCGGATCCGGGGCGTGCCCGCCGCAGCGCAGCACTGCTCCCTCGGCGAGCGCCCCGGCGACGTACCGCTCGATCTTCTCCCGGTGCTGGGGAGAGATGAGGGGGCCGGTCTGCGCTTCCGGGTCGAAGGGGCCACCCAGGCGGATGCGCTGGGCGCGGCGGACGATCTCGTCCACGACGCGATCGTGGATCGACTCCTCGACCAGCAGTCGCGCACCTGCCGAGCACACCTGCCCGCTGTGCAGGAACACCGCCGTGAGCGCATTGTCGATCGCAGCCTCCAGATCGGCGTCGGCGAAGACGATGTTGGGGTTCTTGCCGCCGAGCTCGAGCGCGACCTTCTTCACGGTCGCGGCGGCCTCCGACATGATGCGTCGCCCCGTGACGACGCCCCCGGTGAAGGACACCATGTCGACGGCCGGGTGCGTGGCCAGCGGCGCTCCCGCGGCGGCCCCCGCCCCGAGGACGAGGTTGCCGACCCCGGCGGGCAGCCCTGCTTCCTCGAGCAGGCGCATGAGATGGATCGTGGTGCTCGGCGTCAACTCACTCGGCTTGAGGACGAAGGAGCAGCCCGCGGCGAGCGCCGGTGCGACCTTCCAGGCTGCCTGGAGGAGCGGGTAGTTCCAGGGGGTGATGAGTCCGCACACGCCCACGGGCGAGTACTCGATGCGCGAACGCACCGCCGGGTTGCCGGCGTCGACCACCCGGCCGCCGAGCACGTCGCCCTGAGCGAGCCCGGCGAAGTAGCGGAAGCACTTCGCGACATCGGCGACGTCGTACTCCGACTCCACCAGTCGCTTGCCGGTGTCGAGGGACTCCATGCGGGCGATCTCGTCGACATCCCGCTCGAGGAGGTCGGCCACGCGGGCGAGGAGCGCACCGCGCTCGGCGACCGGGACCGACGACCAGCGACCGTCGTCGAAAGCGCGACGCGCCGCGAGGATCGCGCGCTCGGTGTCGACGGAGGTGGCCTCGTCGACAACGCGCACCACCTCTCCGTCGGCAGGGCACGCGATCTCCCGCGTGCCACCCTCAGCTGCCGCCGCCCAGGCACCGTCGATGTAGAGGTCAGGCATCGGCCTTGGCCTCCTTGCGATGTCGGTAGAACGGCGCATGATCGGGGGGCAGGGGCGTGGCGCCCTTGATGATGTCGGCCGCCTTCTCCGCCAGCATCATCGTCGGGGCGTAGATGTTGCCGTTGGTCACGTAGGGCATGACCGAGGCATCCACGACGCGGAGCCCTTGCGTGCCGTGGACGCGCATCGTCAGGGGATCGACCACCGACATCTCGTCGATGCCCATGCGCGCCGTGCAGGAGGGGTGGTACGCCGTCTCCCCGTCCTTGCGTACCCAATCGAGGATCTGCTCGTCGGTCTCCACCTGCGGTCCCGGCGAGATCTCACCTCCGCTGTAGGGCGCGAAGGCGGGCTGGGCGAGGATCTCGCGGGTCTTGCGGATGGCCTCGACCCACTCCCTCTTGTCCTGGTCGGTCGAGAGGTAGTTGAAGACGAAGGCCGGTGGGGCCATGGGATCGGCGCTGGTGATCCACAGGCGGCCGCGGGCGTCGGAGTACATCGGGCCGATGTGCACCTGGTAGCCGTGGCCCTCCGCGATGGACGTGCCGTCGTAGCGCACCGCGATGGGCAGGAAGTGGTACATGAGATTGGGGTAGTCGACGTCCTCGTTGCTGCGGATGAAGCCGCCGGCCTCGAAGTGGTTCGACGCCCCGGGTCCTGACCTCAGGAAGAGCCACTGCGCGCCGATGAAGGGGCGCCTCCAGAACTGCAGGTTGGGGTTCAAGGACACCGGCTGCGTGCACGCGTGCTGGACGTAGACCTCGAGGTGGTCCTGGAGGTTCTCCCCCACGCCGGGCAGGTCGTGCACGGGATCCACTCCCACCGAGCGCAGGTGGTCGGCATTGCCGATGCCCGACAGCTGCAGCAACTGCGGGGAGTTGAAGGCGCCCCCCGACAGGATCACCTCGGAGCCGCGCACCCGGACGGGTCGCTTGCCGCCAAGGGAGACCTCGACCCCCGTTGCCCGTGGTGTGCCGCTCGAGGCGTCCATGACGATCCGAGTGACGTGCGCACGCGTCTTGACGGTGAGGTTGGGGCGCGACATCGCCGGGCGCAGGTAGGCCTTCGTCGCGGAGTAGCGCCGGCCGTTGTGGACGTTGCGGTCGAACGCCGCGAACCCCTCCTGCTTGTAGCCGTTGACATCGGAGGTGAGCTCGTGGCCGGCCTCCTGGACGGCCGCAAAGAAGGCGGAGAAGAGGGGGTTCTCCGCCTGGCCGCGCTCCAGGATGAGCGGGCCGCCCTTGCCGCGCCATTCGTCAGCTCCGGCCCGGCAGTCCTCCATCTTCTTGAAGTAGGGCAGGCAGTGGGCGTAGTCCCAGCTCTCCATGCCGGGATCGGCGGCCCAGCGCTCGTAGTCCAGAGGATTGCCCCGCTGGAAGATCATCCCGTTGATGCTGCTGGAGCCGCCGAGGATCTTGCCGCGACCGTGATTGACCCTGCGCCCGTTCATGTGGGGCTCTGGCTGGGAGGCATACATCCAGTCGTAGAGCGGGTTGCCGATCGGGAAGGTCAACGCCGCCGGCATGTGGACGTAGACGTCGAAGGGGTAATCGGGGCGTCCGGCCTCCAGGAGGAGGACCGTAGTGGAGGGATCCTCGCTCAATCGCGCGGCGAGCGCCGATCCCGCTGATCCCCCGCCGACGATGATGTAGTCGTATCCCCTGGGCATGCCAACACCCTAGGCGATGCGCTCGCGTCAGTCTCCGAGTTCCGCGCGACGGCGGACGACGTACTCCTCGAGTTCGGCGCGGATGGCGTCATCGAGCGGAGGCTGCTCGTAGTCCTCGAGCTTCTGCTCGTAGATCTCGCGCGCGCGCTCGACGGTGTCGCGGCCGCCGAGCCGCATCCAGCGCTCGAAGTTGTCGGAGTTCCACAGGAAGGGGCGGTAGAAGCAGGTGCGGAAGCGCTCCATGGTGTGCTCCGCGCCGAGGAAGTGACCGCCGGCGCCGACCTCCTCGTGGGCCCCGAAGGCGAGCTCCTCCTCAGTGAAGTCCACGGGGGTGAACTCCTTCTGCAGCGACTCCAGGATCTGCACGTCGATGACGTACTTCTCGTAGCTGGCCACCAGGCCGCCCTCGAGCCAGCCCGCCGTGTGCATGACGAAGTTGGTCCCCGCGAGGAACGTCGGCAGCATGGTCATCAGGGACTCGAAGATCGCCTGGGCATCGGGCGTCTGGGATGAGTTGAGGCCGCCGCCCGTGCGGAAGGGCAGGCCGAAGTGGCGCGCGATCTGGCCGGTGCACAGCAGCCCGATGGCCGACTCCGGGGTGCCGAACTGCGGGGAGCCGGACTGCATGTCGATGTTGGACAGGAAGCTGCCGAAGACGACCGGTGCCCCCGGGCGGATGAGCTGCGTGAGCGCGATGCCCGTGAGGGTCTCGGCCATCTGCTGGGCGAGAGTCGCGGGGATGGACACGGGCGACATCGCTCCCATGAGCAGGAAGGGGGTGAGGATGACGGGCTGCATCGCCTTGGCGTATTCGAACTGGGCCTCCAGCATGCGGTCGTCCCACCGCAGCGGAGAGTTGCAGTTGATCAGGGAGATGGAGGTCGGCGTCTTCTCGATGGACTCGCGACTGCCGAAGAGGATCTCGCTCATGCGGATGGTGTCGAGGGCGCGCGTGCCGCTGACGACATTGCCCATGTAGATCTTGTCCGTGAGCGTCATGGCGGCATAGAGCATGTCGAGGTGCCGCGAGTCGAGCGGGGCGTCGCTGGGCTCGCATACGACGCCACCGACGCTGTCCATCGCCGTGAAGGACTGGGCCAGCTTGGCGAAGTTGCGGTAGTCCTCCATCATCGCGTCACGGCGCACGTCGCCCTGGCGGACGAATGGCGGTCCGTAGACGCTCGAGAAGACCATGGAGTTGCCCCCGATATGCACGGTGTTGTCGGGATTGCGCGCCTGGATGTCGAACTCACGAGGGGCCTTGGCAACCTGCTCGAGCACGAAGTCGGGATCGAAGAAGACCTTGTCGCCGTCCGTGCGCATCCCCGCGGCCGCGAAGAGCTCGACCGCCTCCGGCTTCATGAACTCGATGCCCAACTCAGAGACGATGCGCCGCCAGCCCTTGTCGAGGACGGCCATGGACTCCTCGGAGAGGATCTCGTAGCGCGGCATCGTGTTCTCGAACATCGACTCTCCCGATTCGCCGTGGGCGGATACGCCTTGACCGGTTGGTCCCACGATCCTACACTCCAGTTTTGGGATGAGAGTTCCATATGATGGAACTCTGGGGAATCGCGTCCGGGGCGGCGCGTCCCCGAGCTGAGGCAGGAGGGAGCGCGCCATGGCCGGACCGGTCGGGACGCAGGCGGTGGACCGCGCCGCCGCTGTCCTCACGGCTGTCCTCGGCTCGACCGACCCGGTCACCTTCGCCGACCTCATCGTGCGCACCGGCCTGCCCAAGAGCACGCTCTCGCGCCTGACGACCAGCCTCGAGCGCAACGGCCTGCTGCAGCGCACGACCGCGGGAGCCTGGCAGCCCGGGACGGCCATCACCGACTACGCGCTCTCCGTGCGGCCCGAGGACGACCTGCTGCGCATTGCGCAGCCCGTCCTCGACGCCCTCGGGGAGCGGACCGGGGAGACGGTCAACCTGGCCGTCCCCCTCGCCGGGGAGGTCCGCCAGATCGCGCAGGTGGACTCGACGTACCTGCTCGGGGCAGTCAACTGGCTCGACCGCCCCGTGCCCTTCCACTGCAGCGCACTCGGCCGCGTCTTCCTGGCTCACGGGACGCCACTGCCCCCAGGGCGCCTGCCCAAGCTCACGGAGCGCACCATCACCTCGCGTGCTGAGCTCGCCGACGCGCTCGAGCTCGTCCGAGCAGAGGGAGTCGCCGTCGTCGACTCCGAGCTCGAGCCCGGCCTCGTCGCGGTCGCCGCTCCGATCCGGTCTGCGGACGACACGGTCGTCGCAGCCGTCTCCGTGTCCGGGCCGAGCGTGCGCCTCACCGCTCGCGAGATCCCCGCGGTCGCCCAGGCCGTCCGCGCAGCGGCGGCCGACATCGAAGCGGCCCTCAGCCCGTCACGCACGGCCATCCCCACCCCCACCGCACGAAAGGCAGGAGCGGCATGACTCCGGACGAGATCCTCAAGGGGCTCTACGACGAGACCATGGTGGGCAACAAGCCCGCCGTGCTCGAGCTCACGCAGGCCGGCATCGACAGCGGCCTGCCCCCGGAGCGCATGCTCTTCGAGGCGCTCATCCCCTCGCTGGAGGAGGTGGGCGCTCGATTCGAGCGCGGCGACTGGTTCGTCCCCGAGATGCTCATCGCGGGCAAGGCGATGGCGGGCGCCCTCGACCTGCTGCGCCCGCTCCTCGCGCAGGGTGGGGTCGAGAGCGTGGGCACCTTCCTCATGGGCACGGTCAAGGGCGACGTGCACGACATCGGCAAGAACCTCGTCAACATCATGCTCGAGGGCGCAGGCTTCACCGTGATCGACCTCGGCGTCCAGGTGCCGCCGGAGAAGTTCGTGGCCGCGATCGAGGAGCACCAGCCGGACATCGTGGGGATGTCCGCCTTCCTCACCACGACCATGCCGATGTTCAAGGCCAACATCAACGCGATCGAGAAGGCGGGCCTGCGGGACAAGGTCGTCATCATGGTCGGCGGCGCACCCGTCACCCAGGAGTACGCCGATGTCTGCGGCGCCGACGGCTACGCCGCCGATGCCGCCACGGCCGTGCGCCGGGCCAAGGAGTTCGTCGCCGCCAAGCGGGCGGGCTAGGCGTGCCCAAGCTCCTCCCTCTCCTCGAGGACGTCGTCAAGAAGCCGGTGTGGGACTGCCGCATGTGCGGGCAGTGCGTCCTGCACTCCACCGGCATGACGTGCCCGATGACCTGCCCCAAGACCTTGCGCAACGGCCCGTGCGGGGGCGTCCGCGAGGACGGCCACTGCGAGGTCGTCCCCGAGATGCGCTGCGTGTGGGTGAAGGCCGAGGAGCGCTCGCACTCGCCCGTGAACCCCCGTCACTGGGAGGAGGAGTTCAACGACCTCCGCCCCCCGGTCGACAATCGGCTCAAGGGCACCTCGTCGTGGCTCAACCTCGTGACCGGGCGAGATCGGCGTACGCCGGCCGGCTGGCAGGGCGTCGCGCGCGAGCGCTTCTCCGCCGTCCCTGGAGCGAGCATGGTCGAGGTCGACGAGCCCACCACCCTCCCCGAGGGCTTCCACTCATGAGCCGCCTGTCGACGCTCCTGACTGAGGGCACTCGTCCCGTCGTCACCGCGGAGTTCCCCAGCATCGACGGCGGCGGGCTCGACGCCGTCGAGAAGGCGGCCGACGAGCTGCGCCCCTTCGTCGACGCGGTCAATGCGACGGACAATCCCGCCGCCCACGCCCACGCCTCCAACACCTCGATCGCGATCGGCATGATGCGCTTCAGCCTCGAGCCGATCATGCAGGTGGTGTGCCGCGACAAGAACCGCATCGCCATGCAGGCCGACATCATGGGTGCCAGCCTCTTCGGGGTCGAGAACATCGCCTGCCTCACGGGAGACGACGTCACCGCCGGCGACGAGCCGGAAGCGCGCCGGGTCTTCGACCTCGACAGCACCCAGCTCGTCAAGGTGGCCACCGGGCTCGCGGATGGCCACTACCTCTCCGGTCGCGCGATCAAGCAGCCGCCCGACCTCTTCGTCGGAGCCGTCGAGAATCCCTTCGCGCCGCCCCTTGACTACCGCGTGCTGCGCGCGCTCAAGAAGGCCGAGGCCGGCGCCAGGTTCCTCCAACTCCAGATCGGCTACTACCCCGAGCGCCTCGAGGCCTTCGTCCGCGGCTGCGTGGACGCAGGAGTGACGCGCACGACCGCGCTCCTGCCCACGGTGGTGCTCACGAAGTCCGCCAAGGCGCTGTCCTTCATGGACGAGTCCGTGCCGGGCATCTCGATTCCCGCCGACACGATTGCCCGAGTGGCTGGCGCCGGCGACAAGGACGCGATCGCCGAGGAGTCCTACCAGCTCACCCTCGAGCTCAGCCGCCATGCGCTCTCCCTGCCCGGCGTCTCGGGGATCCACCTCACCGACTTCCGCCATGACGGGTCCCTCGAGCGGCTGGTCCGCGACCTGGGCATCGGCCCGGCCTTCGACCCGGTGGCGTCCGCTGCCGGCACCACCCCCACAACCGCCTCGGCATAGGAGTCCCATGCACACCGTCCTCAGCTCGGCGCGCGCCAGCGTCACCATCGGGCCCGATCAGCCCTTCTGCATCATCGGCGAGCGCATCAACCCGACGGGGCGCAAGAAGTTCCAGGAGCAACTGCGCGTCGAGGACCTGTCGGCCGTCGAGGTCGACGTCGCCCAGCAGATCGCCGGCGGCGCGATGATGCTCGACGTCAACATGGGCGCCCCGCTCGTCGACGAGGTCAAGCTGCTCGGCGACGCCGTGCGCCTGGTGCAGTCACTCACCGACGTCCCGCTGTGCATCGATTCCTCCGTCGTCGAGGCCCTGGAGTCCGGGCTCGCGGCCTACGAGGGCAAGGCCCTCGTCAACTCCGTCACGATGGAGCGCGAGCGCATCGAACTCATCCTGCCGCTGGTCAAGAGGTACGGCGCTGCCGTCATCGCGCTGCCCAACGACGAGGAGGCCATCCCGGAGGATCCGCACCGTCGTCTCGAGCTCGCCAAGCAGCTCGTCGGCATCGCGACCGACGAGTACGGCATCCCGATCGAGGACATCGTGGTCGACCCGCTGGCCATGCCCATCGGCGCCGATCACACGCTGGCCATGAAGACGATGGAGGCGATCCACCTCATTTCGACTGAGATCGGCGTCAACACGACCCTCGGTGCCTCCAACGTGTCCTTCGGCATGCCCGACCGCCACACTCTCAACGCCGTCTTCCTGCCGATGGCCATGAAGGCCGGTCTCACGAGCGCGATCATGGACGCACGCACGCCGCAGATCGTCACGGCGGTCAAGGGCGCCGACCTGATGATGGGCAACGACGAGTGGGGCGCCAACTGGATCGCGGCGCACCGCGCCAAGCAGGCTGCAGCGCAGGCGGCGGAAGCAGCCGCTCAGGCATGACCGCCCTCGACGACGCACCCAGTGGCCCGGCGCGCGTAAGCCTCACCTTCCTGCCCGCGGGCAAGTCGGTGCGCGTGCCGAGCGGCGTGAGCGTCTTCGACGCAGCACTGTGGAACGGCGTACCCGTCGACTCCACCTGCGGCGGCCACGGCACCTGCAAGAAGTGCAAGGTCCGCGTGATCGACGCATCCCTGCCGATCAGCGCGCTGGACGAGCGGGCCTTCAGTGCCGAGCAGCTGGATCAGGGCTGGCGCCTGGCCTGCATGGCCACGGCGACCCGGGACCTCGAGGTCGATGTGCCGGAGCTCACGACCCGCCCCAAGGCGGCCACCGTCGGCGTCGGCCGCCAGGTGATCCTGCGTCCCGCGGTGCAGAAGCGCTTCCTCACGCTTGAGGACGCGACGCTCTCCGATCAGCGCACCGACGTGGAGCGCGTGCTCGCGGCTATCGACGACCTCGAGCTCAACGTCGACCCGCACGTGCTGCGCACCCTCGGTCGCACGCTGCGTTCCGCCAACTGGGAGGTCACGGCGGTGATCGTCGGCACCGATCTCATCGCCGTCGAGCCGGGCGACACCACCGGGGCGGCGTACGGGGTCGCGTACGACCTGGGCACAACGACGGCCGTGGCGACCCTCATGGACCTCACCACAGGTGCACCGATCGCCGTCGCGTCGATGCTCAACCAGCAGCAGCCCTTCGGTGCCGACGTGATCAGCCGCATCAGCGCCACGATGCTCGATCCCGATTCGCTGCCGAAGCTGCAGGAGCTCGCGCAAGCGACTCTCGATGAGCTCACGCAGGATGTGTGCACGCAGGCCGGCATCGATCCGTCGTCGGTCTACGAGGTGGCGCTCGCGGGGAATGCCACGATGGCCCAGCTCGTGCTCGGCATCGACCCAGAGCCCCTCGGTGTCGCGCCCTTCATCCTCGCTACGTCGTCTTACGCAAGCCTGCTCGCCGCGGACCTGGGCGTACACGTCCATCCGCGGGCACGCGCCATGCTCTTCCCGCATCTGGGCGCCTACGTCGGCGGCGACATCATCGCCGGCGTCCTCGCATCGGGCATGGACCGCGACAAGCGCCTGCGCCTCTTCATCGATATCGGCACCAACTGCGAGATCGTCCTCGGCAACGGCGAGAAGCTCATGTCGACCGCCGCTCCCGCGGGCCCCGCCTTCGAGGCCGCATCGATCCGCTGCGGCATGCGTGCGGCTCCCGGCGCGATCGAGGTAGTGGCGATCGGCGACGAGGGGATCACCCTCCAGGTCATCGATGACGCACCGCCCGTGGGCATCTGCGGCTCCGGCCTGGTCGACGCGATCGCCGAGCTCGCGCGTGTCGGCCTCCTCGACTCCTCCGGCCGATTCCTCTCCGATGAGCGCATCGCCGAGATGCGCCCCGACCTCGCCGACCGCTTCGTGGAGCGCGACGGTGAGCGCCTCTTCGTGCTGGCCACGGCCGCGGAGTCCGGCAACGGCACCGACGTCGTGCTCAGCCAGCGCGACGTCCGCGAGTTGCAATTCGCCAAGGCCGCGATCTCGACGGGCTGGAAGCTCCTGCTCGAGGAGTTCGGCGTCGAGGAGTCCGAGATCCAGCAGGTCCTGCTCGCCGGATCATTCGGCACCTACCTCTCGGCACGCAGTGCCGTCGGCATCGGCCTGGTCCCGGGTATCCCCGTCATGCGCATCGTGAGCGCCGGCAATGTCGCGGGCGAGGGCGCCAAGATGGCACTCCTCTCCGACTCCGAGCGCC
>CAZICY010000002.1:0-7267 GCA_964537955.1 uncultured Actinomyces sp.
AAGCCCCGGGCACCACGGATCCCCGACGACATCACGGGCAAGGAGATCGATCGGCGTGTGGCGGCGGAGCTCCGCACGCTGCCGGAGGAGCTCGGCCTGACCGTGGCGCGTCTGCTCGTCGCAGCGTCCCGCGCTCTCGAGGAAGAGGACATGGACCTCGCCCTTGCCTACGCGGCCGAGGCGAAGCGACTCGCGGGGCGCGTGTCCGTCGTGCGGGAGGCGGCGGGCATCGCGGCGTACTCGGCTGGCGATTACGCGACGGCGCTTGCCGAATTGCGGGCCGTGCGTCGCATGACTGGCGATCAGGACTACGTACCGGTGATGGCGGACTGCGAGCGAGGCCTCGGCCGGCCACGCAAGGCGCTGGAGCTCCTCGCGGAGGTGCCCGAGTCCGGGCTTAGCGAGTCAGCCCGGATCGAGGCGAGGATCGTGGCAGCGGGAGCCCGCCGAGATCTCGGGCAGCCCGAGGCCGCTCTGCTCCTGCTGCAGGTCCCCGAGCTCAGCGCGCGACGCACGGAGGACTGGCTGGCGCGGCTGCGCTACGCCTATGCCGACACCCTCATGGACCTCGGGCGTCCAGCCGAGGCGCGGACGTGGTTCGAGCGCGCAGCGCAGGTGGATCCGGACGGAGCCACCGATGCCGAGGAGCGCCTTGCGGAGATGGACGGGATTGTCTTCGATGACTCGTGGGGCGACGACGACGAGGATCAGCGCCCCACGGAGGCCGCGTCGCCTGACGTCGAGCCTGGGCCCTCGGTCTGATCGAGCCATCTGCTGATGCCCGCGACGTTGGCCGCGGTGGATGACAGGAATTCCCAGGTGGCCTCACGCTCGTCGCGAAGGCTGCCATCCGGGAAGGTGATCGGCGTGCGTTCGCGCACCATGGCCACGGCGTGGTCGAGGTCCATCTGGAGCGACCGCGCCTCGCGCACCATCTCCACCCACCTGCGCAGCACCGCCTCGGATCGCTCCAGGGCCGACTCCACGGCCGTGACCGGCCCGTAGTGCGCGAAGAGCAATCGATCCGGAGCGACCTGCCGCATGCGCGCCATCGACGCCAGCGCGAGATCGAGGTCGAAGTCCGGTGGAGGGGTGGCGGGCCTGAGCTCGTCTGCCTCGGGCACGTACACCCCTGCCGCGTCCCCCGTGTAGAGGTCGCCCGTGTCCGGGTCGAGCAGGCCGACATGGTGAGAGGCGTGCCCGGGAGCGTGGAACGCCTCCAGGCGCCGGCCGCCCCCGAGGTCGATCACTCCGACCTCGCCGAGCGCGACGACGCGTGCGGCATCCGTGGGACGCAGGTCGCCGAAGAGCTCGTCCATCACCGGCCCGAAGACCCGGTGGGCGCTCGCGACCAGTTTGGCCGGGTCCACCAGATGACGCGCCCCGCGCTCGTGCACCACCACCTCGGCGCGGGGGAACGCCGCCGCGATATCGCCCACGCCGCCGGCGTGGTCCAGGTGGATGTGCGTGACCACGACCGTCGCAAGATCGTCGGGACCGATCCCCAGTGACGCGAGGGACTCGACGACCGTCGGCGCGGAGAGCGCTGTCCCTGTCTCCACCAGGCACGGCCGATCCGAGCGGATGAGGTAGCCGGCAGTGATGCCCGAGTGGCCGCCCATGAGCGTGTCGATCTCGAAGACCTCGCCGCCCAGATCGGTCACGCCGTCCACAGGGGCCTCCTCGTGCCGTCGTCCACATGGTGCGAGCCGCGGTGCTGTCGCGGGCATCCAGGTCGCATCGTAGGCCCCGGCCCGCAGACGCCGGGCACACAGACAGTCACGGGAGGTCCCATGTCCCCTGCACGCGAAGCCTCCGATCCGGAGGCGTCGACATACAGCCAGGTCCGCCTGCGTGGACGCCTCTCGGGTGTCACGCGGGTCGAGCTGCCGAGCGGAGACGAGGCGGTGGCCTTCCGCATCGTCGTCGATCGCCCGTCTCGCGCGCGGGGTCCGTCGGGCCGCGTGCGCGTGGATGCGCTCGAGTGCATCGCCTGGACGGCTGCCACACGGCGACGGCTGCTCACGTGCCACGACGGGGATGTGGTCGAGGTCGAGGGCTGGCTCCAGCGCAGGTTCTGGAAGTCAGGGGCCGCGCCCGCGTCGCGGACCGAGGTGGTGGCACGCGACGTCCGTCGGGCAGCGTAGGAAGCCACGCCCGTGACACCATAGGCGCGTGACAGCGCAGGGAGCTCCGAGCGGCAGCGTCTACGACTGGTTCCGGCGCGCAAGCGACATGCTGGCGAGCGGCGACCCGGGCGCAAGCCTGGTGCTCATCGACCGTGTCCTCCAGGAGGATCCTTCCTCGCAGGCCGCGCGCGAGATCCGCGCGCGGGCGCTGTTCGACTCCGGCCGCTACGCAGAGGCGGCAGAGGCCTTTGCGCAGTGCCTGGAGTTCGCCCCCGCCGATGACTACGCGCACTACGGCGCGGGCATGAGCCTGTGGCGTCTCCAGGACTTCCCGCAGGCGCGGGACCACCTCGCGATGGCCAGCGTCATGCGGCCTGACCGCGAGGAGTACGCGCGAGCCCTCACCCAGGTGAAGGCCACCATCAAGGCCCGTCGCTCGGCGGGACTCCCTCTCACCGGGCCGATCGACACCGAGCCTGCGGGCCACGAGCCCTTCGGCGGCGCTCCCTCGTGACGGGCGCCGCGCGCGAGGATCAGGAGGCGGCGTCGACTCTGGCGGCGGCGCACGACGTCGCGCTGCTGGACCTCGACGGGGTCGTCTACATCGGTGACCATGCGGTGCCGGGCGCCGCGGGCGCGCTTGCCACCGCGCGCCGGGCCGGGATGCGACTCGCCTTCGTCACCAACAACGCCGGACGTCCTCCGGAGGAGGTCGCCGCGCACCTGAGCGCCCTGGGCATCCCGGCGACCCCGGAGGAAGTGGTCACCTCGGCGCAGGCGGGGGCTGACCTGCTGGCACGGGACCTGCCGCAGGGCACGCCCGTGCTCGCCGTCGGAGGTCCCGGGGTGGCCGTGGCATTGGAACGCGCGGGCCTTGCGCCGCTGCGTGCCGGCGATGCGAAGGCCGGCGACGCACGCGCGGTGCTGCAGGGCTTCGGGCGCGATGTGGCGTGGACTGACCTCGCGGCCGCGGCTCTCGCCGTGCAGCGCGGCGCTCGCTGGGTGCTGACCAATCCCGACGTGACCCTGCCCGTGCCCGGGGGGCGCGCTCCCGGCAATGGAAGTCTCGCCCGCGCCGTCGAGGCGGCTGCCGGGCGCGGGCCCGACGACGTCGCCGGCAAGCCGCACCCCGCGCTCATGCATGCCTCCGTCGAGCGGCTCGGTGCGCGCACCCCGCTGGTCGTGGGCGACCGACTGGACACCGACATCGAAGGGGCGGTGCGCACGGGCATCCCCTCGCTCCTCGTGCTCACCGGGATCACCGATGTCGCGACGCTGCTGCAGGCGCACGCGGGGGAGCGACCCGACTACATCGGCGCTGATCTGTCCGCGCTCAACGAGCTGCCCGCGCCGACCGCGGGGCCGTGGGGACCCCGCGCCCTCGGCGACGCGTGGGAGCTGCAGGGCGCCCGCGCGTGGATCGACGGTACGGTGCTCCGGCTTGGCGACGGAGGTGGCTGGCGGGCACTGCTGCAGTGCGCCTGCGCCGCGGCATGGGCGAGCCAGGAGCCGACGCAGGTCACCGAGGCTGCCGAGCGGATCGAGCGGGCGCGGCGAGCCCAGGGGGCCGGGCCGCGTAACGTGGAGCCATGACCCAGCAGCCGCCCGACGACGACGCCATGGCCGCGGTGCGGCCCTACCTCCAGCTCGCCTCGGGGATCCTCGGGATGTCCGCGGCGAAGGCCGCCGAGCTCGCCCAGGGCCTGTGGACCCAGGGCGGCGACGCCGTGGGTGACGCCGTCGGCCAGGGCATGCAGGCCGCCTCCACCACGGGCGAGCAGGTGGCCGCGCTGCTGTCTGCCGATCAGGTGCGATCACTCGTGCGCGAGGAAGTCGACCGCATCGTGCGGCGGCTTGGGTTCGCGCGCGAGGACGAGCTCGCGAGCCTGCGCCGCGAGGTGAGCCGTCTGGAGCAGCAGGTCTCGGCCCTGCGCGAGGAGATCGTCCAGGCGAAGCCGGCCAAGAAGCACGGTGGCGACAAGGGCAAGGGCAAGGGCAAGAAGCACGGCGCGGACAAGGAGCACGGCGCGGACAAGGAGCAGTCATGACCCAGCCGTTCTCGTCGGGGGAGCAGCAGGGGCTGCCGATCGCGGTCCCCGTGCAGCCCACCGGCGACACGCGCGTCGATGCGGCGCTCGAGCGTCTTCAGGAGCTCGACCAGGTGCCCATCGAGGAGCACGCAGAGGTCTTCGGCGACATCCATGCCCGCCTGAGTGCCGCGCTCGGCGACGCCACATCCGCCGACGCCACACCCGCCGACGGGGCCGACTCCTGACCCGACGCCGCCTCGATGCGGAGCTCGTGCGGCGGGGCCTTGCGCGATCGCGGGAGCAGGCACGCGCTCTCGTGCTCGCCGGGCGCGTGCGCGTCGCCGGGGCGGTCGCGTCCAAGCCGGCGACGATGGTCGACGATGCCGCGGCCGTGCTCGTCGACGACGATGTCGACGATCCGGGCTACGCCTCGCGCGGGGGATGGAAGCTCGATGGTGCACTCGATCGCCTGGGCGGCCCGCCGATCGACGGCCGGCTGTGCCTCGATGCGGGCGCATCGACCGGGGGATTCACCGACGTGCTCCTGCGCCGCGGCGCTCGGGCGGTCACGTGCGTGGACGTCGGGTACGGCTTGCTCGACTGGCGGCTGCGCACCGACGAGCGCGTCACGGTCCGCGACCGCACGAATGTCCGCCTTCTGCAGCCGGGGGACCTGCCCTACGCCCCCGAGGTGATCGTGGCCGACCTGTCCTTCATCTCGCTGCAGCTCGTCCTGCCGGCCCTGGTGGCCTGCGCCGCCGAGGGAGCCGACATCCTGCCCATGGTCAAGCCACAGTTCGAGGTGGGCAGGGAGGCCGTCGGAGCCGGGGGCGTTGTGCGCGACCCGGAGCAGCGAGCCGGCGCCGTCCGTAGGATCGCCGCAGCGGCGTACGACCTGGGATGGGGGACGCAGGGGGTTGCAGCCAGCCCCCTCCCCGGCCCCAGCGGCAATGTCGAGTTCTTCCTCTGGCTCCGCCGCGGCGCCGGAGCTCCCGATCCAGAGCGGATTGGCCAGGTAGTGGAGGCGGGTCATGGCGGCTGACAGGCGCACGGTCCTGCTCGTCACGCATGCCTCGCGACCGGAGGCCGGGGTCCTCGCGGCCGAGGTCGCCCAGGCCTTGCAGGGTGCGTCGATCGACGTCCGCGTCTGCGACGACGACGGCCTGGCAGAGGCACCCGGCGGCGACTGGAGCGTCGTGGCCGCCGACGAGGACGCCGCCGACGGCGCCGAGCTCGTCGTCGTACTCGGCGGCGACGGGACCATCCTCAGGGGCGCCGAGCGCGCACGGCACGGCGACGTGCCCCTGCTCGGCGTCAACCTCGGCCATGTCGGCTTCCTCGCCGAGGCCGAGCGCGAGGCTGTCGACGACGTGGTGCGCGCGATCGTCGAGCGCCAGTGGCATGTCGAGGAGCGCACCGCCCTCGACATCTCAGTGCTTGTCGGCGGTGAACCGGTGCACCGCACCTGGGCTCTCAACGAGGCGAGCCTGGAGAAGGCCGCGCGCGAGCGCATGGTCGATGTCCTTGTCGAGATCGACGGGCGTCCCCTGTCGCGATGGGGCTGCGACGGCGTCGTGTGCGCGACCCCGACCGGGTCCACCGCCTACGCGTTCTCTGCCGGCGGCCCCGTGGTGTGGCCGGAGGTGGAGGCACTTCTCGTCGTGCCCATCAGCGCGCATGCGCTCTTCGCCCGACCGCTGGTGGTGTCGCCCCGCAGCGTCATCGCACTCGAGCTGCCGGACGCGTCGTCCTCCGCGGTGATGTGGGCGGACGGGCGCCGGGCGGTGGAGCTGCCGCCGCGCGCCCGCGTGGAGGTACGCCGCTCCGCGCAGCCGGTGCGACTGGCGCGCCTGTCGCACGCGCCCTTCACCGACCGGCTGGTCGCGAAGTTCAGCCTGCCCGTCGACGGGTGGCGAGGCCGACGGTGAGCGCCGCCCGGCCCGCCGGCGGACTTGTCGACCTGAGCATCCGCGGGGTCGGCGTCATCGACAGCGCGCAGTGGGAGTGGGGCCCTGGGCTCACCGTCATCACGGGCGAAACCGGGTCCGGCAAGACCATGGTCCTCACCGGGCTTTCCCTGGTCCTCGGCGGCGCATCGGATCCCGGCATCGTGCGCGCCGGGCACGACGCGGCCGTGGTCGAAGGCCGGTTTCATGTCGACGACCCGCTGGTGGCGGAACTGGTGGCCGAGGCGGGAGGTGAGGCGGACGAGGACGGCAGCATCGTGCTCGCGCGCTCCGTCGCGGCAGCGGGGCGCTCGCGGGCGCACCTCGGCGGGCGCACCGTGCCGGCGGCCACCCTGGCCCGGCTCGGATCGCGCCTCGTGGCAGTCCACGGGCAGGATGATCAGCACCGCCTGCGCAGGCCCGCGCAGCAGCGGGCCGCTCTCGACAGGTTCGGTGGCGACGAGGTGGACGCCCCCCGCGAGGCCTATCGGCGGGCCTTCGACGAGTTGGCTGACGTGCTTCGCCGGCGGCAGGACGTCATCGCCCATGCCGCCGAGCGGGCACGCGAGGCAGCCGACCTGCGCGAGTCCGTCGAGGCCATCGATCGACTTGCCCCCGCGGCGGGCGAGGAGGAGGCCCTGCGGGACGAGGCGGGCCGGCTCGCGCACGCGGACGAGATCCTGCGCCAGGTGGCGTCGGCGCGCGAAGCGCTCGCGGCCGATGAGGGCTCCGCGACTGCCGCGATCGGCTCCGCGACCGCGTCGGTGGCGCGCGCGGCCGAGCGCGATCCCGCCCTGGGGCAGGTGGCCGAGCGGATGCAGCGCCTGTCTGCCGAGTCCGTCGACCTCGCCGCGGATCTCGCGCGCTACCTCGACGACCTGGATGCGGATCCCGGGCGGCTCGACGCGGTCGAGGAGCGCCGGGGTGCCCTGGGCGACCTGCGCCGCAGGCTGGAGCGCAGCGGCGCGTGGCCGGAACTCGCCGCCGACCCGGTCGCGTGGCGCGAGGCCGCTGTCGCACGCCTAGGGGACCTGGGCGACGACACCGGGCTCGTGGCCGCACTGGATGCCCGCGTGACCGAGCTCCTCGCCGACTCCGCCCGCTACGCGGGCGAACTGTCCCGTGCGCGCCGCCGCGCCGCCGATCGGCTCGCGAGCGCGGT
>CAZICY010000002.1:7367-121906 GCA_964537955.1 uncultured Actinomyces sp.
CGGGCGAACTGTCCCGTGCGCGCCGCCGCGCCGCCGATCGGCTCGCGAGCGCGGTGACCGAGGAGCTCGCGGCGCTCGCGATGGGCTCGACCCAGCTGGTCGTCGACGTGAGCAGGCGCCCGGCAGGCAGCGGCGATATCGACCTCTCCGTCGACCATGCGTCCTGCGGAGCCGACCGGCATGGCGTCGACGACATCGAGTTCCTGCTCGTCACCCGGGATGCCCCCGAAGGCCGGCCGCTGGCCAAGAGCGCCTCCGGCGGCGAGCGCTCGCGCGTGATGCTCGCCCTGGAAGTCGTCTTCGCAGGGATGGACCCGGTGCCGACCTTCGTCTTCGACGAGGTGGATGCCGGGGTTGGCGGCAAGGCAGCCCTCGAGGTGGGGCACCGCCTCGCGCTGCTCGCCCGGACGGCCCAGGTGATCGTGGTGACCCACCTCGCCCAGGTCGCCGCGTTCGCGGACCAGCACGTGGTGGTCCGACCCGGCACCGTGACAGCGGCGAGCATCTCCTACGCCGAGGGCGCGGACCGCCTCACCGAGCTGGCCCGCATGCTGGGGGGCCAGGAGGACTCGGCCACCGCCGCGGCCCATGCGGAGGAGCTCCTCGACCTGGCCGCGGCAAGGTTGGCCGCGGGTCGCTCCCCGAGCGGGGCCGGAAGCCGCTGATAGCCTGACCTCCCGTGGAGCAGCGAGGGAGCACGCGGCATGTGTTCGTCACCGGCGGAGTCGCCTCGTCCCTCGGCAAGGGCCTGACGGCGTCGAGCCTGGGCAATCTCCTCAAGGCACGCGGTCTGCGCGTGACGATGCAGAAGCTCGATCCCTACCTCAACGTCGATCCCGGAACGATGAACCCCTTCCAGCATGGCGAGGTGTTCGTCACCGACGACGGAGCCGAGACCGACCTCGACATCGGTCACTACGAGCGCTTCCTCGATACTGACCTGCACGGCTCGGCCAATGTCACGACCGGCCAGGTCTACTCGACGGTGATCGCCAAGGAGCGTCGTGGCGAGTACCTCGGCGACACGGTCCAGGTGATCCCGCACATCACCAACGAGATCAAGTCGCGCATCCGCCGCATGGCGAGCCCCGAGATCGACGTCGTCATCACCGAGGTGGGCGGGACGGTCGGAGACATCGAGTCGCTGCCCTTCCTGGAGGCCGTGCGGCAGGTCCGCCACGAGGTTGGCCGCGACAACGTCTTCTTCCTCCATGTCTCGCTGCTGCCCTACATCGGGCCGTCGGGCGAGCTCAAGACCAAGCCCACCCAGCACTCGGTCGCCCAACTGCGCAACATCGGCATCCAGCCCGATGCCATCGTCCTGCGCGCCGACCGCCCCGTCCCTGCGGGCATCAAGCGCAAGATCTCGCTCATGTGCGATGTCGACGAAGAGGCCGTGGTCGCCGCCGTCGACGCCCCGAGCATCTACGACATCCCCAAGGTCCTGCACACCGAGGGACTCGATGCCTACGTCGTGCGGCGACTCGGCCTGCCCTTCCGCGACGTCGACTGGACGAGCTGGGGCGACCTGCTGCGACGCGTCCACCATCCGGCCCACGAGGTCGAGGTTGCGCTCGTCGGCAAGTACGTCGACCTGCCCGACGCCTACCTCTCCGTGACGGAAGCCCTGCGCGCCGGCGGCTTCGACCAGGACTGCCGCGTGCGGATCCGCTGGGTCACCAGCGACGACTGCGCCACGCCCGAATCCGCGGCCGAGCACCTCGGCGGCGTGGATGCCATCTGCGTGCCGGGCGGATTCGGCGTCCGCGGCATCGAGGGCAAGCTGGGAGCCCTGCGCTACGCCCGCGAGCACCTCGTGCCGACGCTCGGGCTCTGCCTGGGCCTGCAGTGCATGGTCATCGAGTACGCCCGCAGCGTCGCGGGGCTCGAGGGCGCCAACTCCCTGGAGTTCGACGAGACGACGCCGCACCCTGTCGTGGCGACCATGGCGGACCAGCGCGAGGTGATCTCCGGCGAGCGGGACATGGGCGGGACCATGCGCCTCGGCCTCTACCCGGCCAAGCTCCTCGAGGGCTCCGTGGTGCAGCGGGCCTACGGCGTGCCCTACGTCGACGAGCGCCATCGCCACCGCTTCGAGGTCAACAACGCCTATCGCGCGCAGCTCGAGGAGGCCGGCCTGGTCATCTCCGGCACCAGCCCGGACGGGCGCCTGGTCGAGTTCGTCGAGCTCCCGGCCGACGTGCACCCGTACTACGTGTCGACGCAGGCGCACCCGGAGTTCCGCTCGCGCCCCACGCGCGCGCATCCGCTCTTCGCCGGCCTGGTCAAGGCCGCGCTCCAGCGCCGGGCAGCCGGGATCTCGACAGCGGCGAGCGCGCAGTCCTGACGGTGGCCGACAGCGAGTGGACCGGCCCGCTGCGCGACGAGGCGCATGACGCCGAGCTCCTCGCCCGCACGGAGCACTTCCGCGGCCACGTGTGGTCCGTGGCGAGCGACGAGGTGCGGCTTCCCAGCGGCGACGTCGTGGTGCGCGATGTCGTCGTGCACCCCGGGGCAGTCGGGGTGGCCGCGATCGACGACCACGACCGGATCCTGCTCATCCGCCAGTTCCGCCACCCGGTGGGCGGCTACCTGCTCGAGCTCCCGGCCGGCCTGCGTGACGTGCCGGACGAGCCGCCCCTGGAGACGGCGCGCCGGGAGCTTGCCGAGGAGGCGGGCATCGTCGCGACCCAGTGGCATGTGCTCGTCGACTTCTTCAACTCCCCGGGCGGGTCCACGGAGGCATTCCGCTGCTACCTCGCCCGCGGCCTCACGCAGCTGCCCGGCGGCAGGCCCCGGACGGGGGAGGCCGAGGAGGCCGACCTGCCCCAGGCGTGGGTGGCCCTCGACACGGCCGTAGAGGCAGTCCTCGCGGGGGACCTGCACAATCCCACCACCGTCGCGGGGGTGCTCGCCGCGGCTGCGGCCCGGGACCGCGCGTGGCGCACCCTCCGTGCGCCCCATGGTGAAATGTGGGAACTAGAGGGATGAACGCAAGGGGGATGAGATGAACATCGTAGTGTCCGCTGTGATGGGCGTCGGTGTGCCTCTCGCGTTCGGAGCGCCTGGATTCGTAGTTTCTGTCGAGTCCTCAACTGTCGTTCGAAGCGAAGGGTGGTCGACAACAACTTTGGTCGAAGCGGGGCCTGGTGGGGCGGCCGTCGTAGCTGGGACGCTTTCGACCAGGGCGGACATGTTTTCTGAAGCAGGCTCGCTCGCCCTAGATCAGATTGATTCACAGAGCGCCTACGTGTCGACGCTGAGGCCTGACGGGATGCCTGAGTGGTCCGTTGTGACGCGGGGTTTGCGCGATGGCGATGGGATTGTCCGAATTACAGGCCTTGATGTCTCACTCGATGGCCGCATCCTCGTGGGTGGCACTATCTCAGGCGCGGTCATCCTGGACGGTCCAGCTCGGGACGTTGAGCGGCTCGGGTCCTTTGCGCTGTTTCTCATGGAGCTATCGCAAACCGGGGAGCTAGTCGAGATTCATGAGTTCCCTGTAGGGGTAGGATTCGGCGACGTTGTCGTCACCTCGGCTGCCTTTGATGGTCAAGGCGGCGCCATCATGTCTGGGTGGACGAATCGCGACGTGGACTTCACTCCTGGCGCGTCTGGGGGGACGCTGGTGCCAGTTGGCAAGGATGGATTTGTAGTTCGGTTTGATGGCTCCTGGCAGCTGTCGTGGCTAGGGCAGGTGGAGGGCGATGCCGCTGTTCATGACGTTTCGCCTGGCCCAGATGGTCAGACGTTGGCGACAGGAGCCTTCAGGGGAAACGCGACTGTAGTCGGGGCGGAGAGAACGGTGCTGTCGCTCACGTCATCGATCAGTTCGCCCTTTGTGGTCCAATTTGATTCGACTGGACGAGCGGATTGGGTGAGTCAGTCCACGGGGGGCGGTAGCGCCGACTCTGCAGCTATTGAATGGACGGCCGAGGGTCCTGTGATTGTCGGCAGCTTCAATCAAACTATCTCGTTCAAGAACTCCGGAGATCAAACGGTGACTGTTCGCGGCTACGGGGCACGTGACATTTTCGTTGCGCAGTTGTCACCCACAGGGGTATGGCGTTGGATCGTCACCGCTGGAGGGGATGGGGTTGACCTAGCTGGTGGCGTTTCCACGGATTCGGGTGGAAACATCTACGCGGCTGGATCGGGATACGGAGCAGTGGTCGTGCAAGGAACCGACCGTCGCGAGGTATTGGAGCGCGAGCGAGGACAGGGCGCTCTGCTTCTGTCCTTGACAGGCAGTGGCGCGCTTCGCTGGGGCGCACAGGACTATTCCGGTATCTCCCGGGGATACGGGGTCGCGATCGCGGGGAAGGATGAGGTTCTCCTAGGAGGGGCAGTTGCAGGGTCTTTGCGGTTTGCCACCGGGCTCCCATCGGCAAGTTCCCAGTTGCCACTGGTGGCTAACGGTTTTGCTCTGCGAGTCCAGCAGCAGTCAGAGGCAGTCGTTCCAGGGAATGTACTAAGGCTCTCGGCAGTCAAAAGAGGCGGGAACATCATCGCCTCGTGGAGTCCGCCGGCCTTCGATGGAGGGGCCCCCATCTTGGGTTATGACGTTCGCCTCAACCGTGGCCCATGGAACCAGAGTTATCGGCCCACTCAAACTTTCCCTGCCCCGAAGAGGGGTCGGATTGCCGTGATTGAGGTAAGGGCAGTTAACTCAGTGGGTGGAGGCCCGGCCTCGATCGTTCGTGTGAAGCTGGCTGCTACTAGCCGATAACTTGACAGTCGGACGTAAACCCCTTGCGGGGTAGGGGCTCGAGATGGCGTGATTGGCTCAGTTGCTCGGATTGTCATTTTGCAAGGTGACCTGTAGCGAAGCCGCGGAGGCGGATTCAGAAGGGCGAGTGCAATGAAGGTCGGCGTACCCACCGAGGTCAAGAACCACGAGTACCGCGTGGCGATCACCCCCGCAGGCGTCTTCGAGCTGTGCCGCCACGGCCATGAGGTCGCCGTGCAGTCCGGCGCCGGTCTCGGCTCGTCGATCTCCGACGAGGAGTTCATCGCCGCGGGAGCGCACATGCTCCCCACCGCGGACGATGTGTGGGGCTACGCCGATCTCATCTTGAAGGTCAAGGAGCCCATCGCCGAGGAGTACGGGCGCATGCGTCCGGGGCAGATCCTCTTCACCTACCTCCACCTCGCCGCCTCGCGCGAGTGCACGGACGCGCTGCTCGGCTCCGGCGTCACCGCCATCGCCTACGAGACGGTCGAGCTCCCGGACGGCTCGCTGCCCCTGCTCGCCCCGATGTCCGAGGTGGCCGGGCGCATGGCACCGCAGGTGGGCGCCTATGCGCTCCAGCGCGCCAACGGCGGGCGCGGAGTGCTCATGGGCGGCGTCTCGGGCGTCTACGCCGCCAAGGTCGTCGTGATCGGCGCGGGGGTGTCCGGGCTCAACGCCGCCGCGATCGCGCTCGGCATGCAGGCTGAGGTGCTCCTGCTCGACAAGAACATCGCCCGTCTGCGCCAGGTGGACGCGATCTACCAGGGTCACATGCAGACGGTCGCATCCAATGCCTATGAGATCGAGAAGGCCGTGCTCGACGCGGACCTCGTCATCGGTGCGGTCCTCGTCCCCGGCGCCAAGGCGCCGACCCTGGTGAGCAACGACCTGGTGTCGCGCATGAAGAAGGGCAGTGTGCTGGTCGACATCGCCATCGATCAGGGCGGATGCTTCGAGGACTCCCGTCCCACCACGCATGCGGATCCCACGTTCGCCGTCCACAACTCGGTCTTCTACTGCGTGGCCAACATGCCTGGTGCCGTGCCGCACACCTCGACGTACGCGCTCACCAATGTCACGCTGCCCTACGCCGTCGAGATCGCCGACCACGGATGGCGCGGAGCGCTCCAGCGCGATGCCGCGCTGCGGCCCGGCCTCAACGTGCACGAGGGACAGGTCACCTATGCGGCCGTGGGCGAGTCGTTCGGCCTGCCGACCGTCGCGGTCGAGGACGTCCTCGCCTGAGCGCGACGACGCTGGAGCGCGCGGTCGGGGACTACCTCGACCACCTCGTCGTGGAGCGCGGCCTGTCGCGCAACACCGTCGCGGCGTACCGGCGTGACCTCTCGCGCTACGCCGAGTGGTGCGCCGCGCGCGGCATCGCGGCACCCGACCGGGTGACCTCCACGGACCTCGCCGACTTCACGGTCGACCTCGCGCGAGGCGGGGAGGGGCGCGCGGCCCTGGGCCCCGGCTCGGTGGCGCGCTGCGTGGTGGCCGTGCGGGGATTCCACCGCTTCTGCCTCCTCGAGGGGGTCACCCCCAGCGACCCGGCACGCTCGTGGCGACCGCCTCGCACGCCGCGGCGGCTGCCCAAGGCCATCCCCTACGACCGCGTCGTGGCGCTCATCGCGGCCGCGGGGGCTGCCGAGGCGCCCTTCGGCGTACGGGACACCGCGCTCCTGGAGGTGCTCTACGGGGTCGGGGCGCGCATCTCGGAAGCCTGTGGCCTCGACGTCGACGACATCGACCTCGACGAGCGCGTCGTGCTGTTGCGCGGCAAGGGGGGACGCGAGCGCCGCCTCCCTCTCGGCGGACACGCGGCCGAGGCGGTCTCGGCCTATCTCGTGCGTGGACGCCCCGCCCTCATGACGCGATCCACGCCTGCGCTCTTCATCAACTCGCGGGGATCGCGGCTGAGTCGCCAGAGCGCCTGGGCGGTGATCTCGGCGGCGGCGGACCGCGCCGGCCTCGCCGGGGTGTCCCCGCACACCCTGCGGCACAGCTTCGCCACCCACCTGCTCGAGGGGGGCGCCGACGTCCGGGTCGTGCAGGAGCTCCTCGGGCACGCCTCCGTGACGACCACCCAGATCTACACTCGGGTCACGGTGGACACGCTTCGCGAGGTCTACGCGACCAGCCACCCCAGGGCCCGGGGCGTCTGAGAGGATGTCGCGGTCCGGGAGGCTCCCGGCGGGTCCGCAGGGGAGGAGGCGCCATGGCCGCCGACGCTCAAGCACACGTCGGGCCCACGGGCCGGCCCACGCCTGACTTCCCGGTGCCGGCGCCCCTGGACCACCACGGGCCCGCACGCGTCATCGCGATGGTCAACCAGAAGGGCGGCGTGGGCAAGACCACGTCGACGGTGAGCCTCGGCGCGGCCCTGGCGGAGTACGGCCGCCGGGTGCTCCTGGTCGACTTCGACCCGCAGGGCGCCCTGTCCGTCGCGCTGGGAGTCCCGGCGCACGACCTCGACCGCACCGTCTACAACCTGCTCATGGACGAGGGCTGCTCGGCCGACGACGTGATCGTGTCCACGACCGTGCCCGGCCTGGACCTGATGCCGAGCAACATCGACCTCTCCGCGGCGGAGGTCGCGCTGGTCAATGAGGTCGCCCGCGAGCACGCCCTCGTGCGGGGTCTCGCCAGCATCGTCGACCGCTACGACTACATCATCATCGACTGCCAGCCGTCGCTGGGCCTGCTCACCATCAACGCCCTCACCGCGGCCAACGGCGTCATCATTCCGCTCGAGTGCGAATACTTCGCGCTCCGCGGCGTCAAGCTCCTCACCGACACCGTGACCAAGGTCCAGGGCAGGCTCAACCCCCATCTGGAGCTCACGGGGGTCCTCGCCACGATGTACGACGCGCGCACCCTGCACACGCGAGAGGTCCTCGAGCGAGTGGTCGATGCCTTCGGCGACCAGGTCTTCCACACGGTGATCAGCCGCACGATCAAGTTCCCCGATGCCACCGTCGCCGGCGAGCCGATCACCGTCTTCGCGCCGTCCAGTCCCGGAGCGGATTCCTACCGGCAGCTGGCCCGAGAGCTCATCGCCAAGTGACGCAGACCCCTGTGGCCGGCGAGCACGTCGACCAGGCTGACGAGCACGGCGCCGCGGCCCCCGGCTCGGCGTTCTCCGTGACCGTCGGGTCCTTCGAGGGCCCCTTCGACCTGCTCCTGCAGCTCATCTCCAAGCACAAGCTCGAGGTCACCGAGCTCGCCCTGCACGTGGTCACCGATGAGTTCATCGCCCACCTGCGCGCCCAGGGCCCGGAGTGGGACCTCGACGAGACGACGGAGTTCCTCGTCGTGGCCGCGACGCTGCTGGACCTCAAGGCCGCCCGCCTCCTGCCCGGCGGAGAGATCGAGGACGAGGAAGACCTGGCCCTGCTCGAGGCGCGCGACCTGCTCTTCGCCCGCCTTCTTCAGTACCGCGCCTACAAGGAGGTGTCGGCGCTCTTTGCCGACCGCATGTCGCGCGCGGCCAGGCAGGTCCCGCGCACCGTCGGCCTCGAGCCGCACTTCGCCGACCTGCTTCCCGAGGTGGTGCTCGGACTAGGCCCCGAGGCGTTCGCAGCGCTGGCGGCCAAGGCGCTCACGCCGCGCCCCGAGCCAGAGGTGAGCGTGAGCCACCTGCACGTGCCGCTGGTGAGCGTGCGCGAGCAGGCCGCCATTATCGTGGGCCGGCTGCGCCGTCAGCGCACGGCGACGTTCCGTGCGCTGGTCTCGGACGCGACGACGACCATGGTGGTGATCGGTCGGTTCCTGGCGCTGCTCGAGCTCTTCCGCGAGGGGTCGGTGTCCTTCGAGCAGGTGGCTCCCCTGGGGGACCTCACCATTCGTTGGACTGGCAGTGACGACGGAGACATCGACGTGCGCGACGAGTACGACGACTACGACGACGAGGCCGGCGCTCAGGGCGAGCAGCCCGATGAGGCCGCCGCCGTCGAGGGGGAAGTGTTCGACGTCGAGGCAGACGGCGTCGCCGTCGAGGTGGAAGGGATCGAGCCATGACCGACGTGACCGTCGACGAGCCCGGCGACGAACTGCCTGCGCCGTCGCTGGGCGCTGCCCTCGAGGCACTGCTCATCGTCGCCGTCGAGCCGCAGACCACCGTGGAGCTCGCCGAGGCCACCCGGCATCCTGTCGATGTCGTGGCCGCCCGGCTGAGGGAGCTCGCCGAGGAGTACGCCGCCCAGGAGCGCGGGTTCGCGCTGCGCGAGGTCGCGGGCGGCTGGCGCTTCTACACGAGCGAGTCCTGCGCAGGCATGGTCGAGCGGTGGGTGCTCGACGGCCAGCAGGCCCGGCTGACCCAGGCCGCCCTGGAGACCCTGGCCGTGATCGCCTACCGACAGCCCGTCTCCCGGGCGCGCATCAGCGCGGTGCGCGGCGTCAACGTCGACGGCGTACTGCGCACCCTGCAGTCGCGGGGCCTGATCGAGGAGGCGGGCACCGATCCCTCGAGTCAGGCGATCCTCTTCCGCACGACCCCCTACTTCCTCGAGCGCATGGGCATTGCCTCCCTCGAGGACCTGCCCGATCTTGCCGAGCACCTGCCTGACCTGGCCGAGCTCGAAGCCGTCATCGACGCCGTCGCCGCGGGGGAGTAGTGGCGGACGACGGCGTGCGCCTGCAGAAGGTCCTCGCTTCCGCGGGTCTCGGCAGCCGTCGCGCATGCGAGGAGCTCATCGCGCAGGGCCGCGTCGAGGTGGACGGTCGCGTCGTGCGGGAGCAGGGCCTGCGGGTGGATCCCCTTCGCGCGGTCGTGCGCGTCGATGGGGAGCGCGTGCCGACCGCTCCCGACACCGTCGTACTCGCCCTCAACAAGCCGCGCGGTGTGGTCACGGCCATGTCCGACGATCTCGGCCGCCCGTGCGTGGGCGACTATGTCACCGAGCGCACCGAGCGGCTCTTCCACGTCGGACGCCTCGACTCCGACACCGAGGGCCTGCTCCTGCTCACCAATGACGGCGTCCTCGCGCAGCACCTGTCCCACCCCTCCCACGGGGTCGCCAAGACGTATGTCGCGCTCGTGCCGGGGCCCATCCCGCGCGATGTGGGCCGGCAGCTGCGCGCGGGCGTCGAACTCGATGACGGCATGGCGCGCGTGGATTCCTTCGCGATCCTCGAGGCCACGCCCAACAAGGCGCTGGTCGAGGTCACCCTCCACGAGGGCCGCAATCACATCGTCCGCCGCCTGCTCACCGCCGTGGGCCATCCGGTGGAGGAGCTGGTCCGGACCCAGGTCGGACCCATCCGACTCGGGCAGCTGCGCCCGGGCCGCACCCGCGTGGTGACCGGCCCGGAGCTGCACAGCCTCTACACGGCTGCGGGCCTGTAGTCACTAGGGTGGCGCCATGCCCATGAGGGGAATCCGCGGTGCGACGGCGCTGCAGCACGACGATGCCCAGGAGATGGCGGAGGCCGTCGCAGAGCTCGTCGGCGAGATGCTCGTGCGCAACGGCGTCACGGCGGATGACCTCGTGAGCATCCTCTTCACGGCGACCCCCGACCTGCACTGTGCCTTCCCGGCTGCCGCGGCCCGCTCCCTCGGCCTCGCCGACGTGCCCCTCATCTGCGCCCAGGAGCTCGACGTCCGCGGTGCGATGCCGCGCGTGGTGCGGGTCCTCGCGCACGCCGAGACCGAGCTGCCGCGCGCCCAGGTCCAGCACGTCTACCTCCGGGGGGCCGAGGCGCTGCGCCAGGACCTCGCGACATGACGGTGCCCGTCGCCGGCCCGGTGCTCGTGATCGGCAGCGGGCTGCTGGGTGCCTCTGTCGGGCTCGCACTGCGACGTGCGGGCGTGCGTGTCTGGATGGACGACATCGACCCGGCGGCCGTGGCCGAGGCCGTGGCGCGGGGCGCGGGCGAGGAGTGGACGCCGGGTGCGGGAGAGCCGAGCCTGGTGGTCGTTGCCGTGCCTCCTGCAGTCGCGGGCGACGCGCTGGCACGCGCCAGCCTGCTGCCGGGCGCCGTGGTCACGGACGTCACCTCGGTCAAGGCCGAACCCCTGCGTGCCGCGCTGGCCCAGGGAGCTGATGCTTCGCGGCTCGTCGGCGGCCATCCCATGGCCGGGCGGGAGGTCCCCGGAGCCGCAGGAGCGCGCCACGACCTGTTCGACGATCGGGTCTGGGTGGTCTCGCCGCTGCCGGACAGCGCGCCCGAAAGCGTTGCGGTGGTCCGCGACCTCGCGCTGACGTGCGGCGCGGTCCCCGTCGAGCTCGCCCCGGCCGATCACGACCGGGCGGTCGCGCTCACCTCGCACGCACCGCAGCTGCTGTCGTCGCTGCTCGCGGCCCGCCTGCTCGATGCCGATGCCGACGCGGTCGCGGTGTCCGGCCAGGCCCTGCGCGACATGACGCGCATCGCCGCCTCCGACCCCGGCCTGTGGCGCGAGATCCTCGACGCCAATGCGCAGTCCGTCGCGGCCGTCCTGGAGGCCTACGCACGCGACCTGGACGAGGTCATCGCCCGGTTGCGCCGGGGGGAGGACGTGCGGCAGGCCCTCGAGAGGGGGTCGGCTGGTCGTCAGCGCATCCCGGGCAAGCACGGCGCAGCGGCCACGGCGTACGACCTCGTGCCCGTGATCATCAAGGACGAGCCCGGTGAGTTGGCGCGCGTGTTCGTCGCGGCGGGGGATCTCGGGGTCAACCTCGAGGATGTGCGCATCGACCACGTGCTGGGCAAGCCGTCGGGGCTCGTGGAGCTCTCGGTGCGGCCCGAGTCGACCGACCGGCTCATCGAGGGCCTGCGCTCGCTCGGGTTCGACGTCCGCGCCTAGGGTGTCACCGTGCCCGGGCCCATCATCGCCATTGACGGCCCCTCAGGGTCAGGCAAGTCGAGCACCTCGCGCGGCGTCGCGCGGCAGCTGGGGCTTCGCTACGTCGACACCGGCGCGATGTACCGGGCGATGACCTGGTGGATGATCACGCACGGCATCGATATCGATGATCCGGACGCCGTCGCGGCGAGGTGCCACGAGCCTGTCATCGAACTGCGTGTCGATCCGGCTGCGCCCGGCGTGAGCGTCGATGGGACGGACGTGTCCGTGGCTATCCGTGAGAGCGCGGTCGCCGATGCCGTGAGCCGCGTGGCGGCCGTTCCCGAGGTGCGCGAGCGCCTGGTGCGCAGCCAGCGGGACATCGTCGACAAGGCGCTGGCCTCCGGTGCCGGCGTGGTGATGGAGGGGCGCGACATCGGCACGGTGGTGCTGCCCGAGGCAGATCTCAAGGTCTACCTCACAGCACACGTCGAGGCGCGCGCCGCTCGAAGGGCCCGCGAGGAGGCGGACAGGTCCGCGCGGGCTGACGCCGACGCGGCTCAGGCCCATGTGGACGCGGCGCAGGCCAACCTGCAGTCCCGGGACGCACTCGACTCGACTCGAGCGGTGTCGCCTCTGCTGCAGGCTGCTGACGCGGTCCTGATCGACGGCACTCACCTGTCGCTCGACGAGGTGATCGACGCGGTGATCCAGGCGCTGCCTCCGGGACTGCGATGAGCGCCACCGCGACGGCGCGCAACCTGGTGGCCCCGGTCGTGCGCTGGGGCTATCGCCTGCGCGTGCAGGGCGCTCACCTGTGCCCGCGGCGCGGCCCGCTCCTCGTCGTCACGGCGCGCCTGGGCTTCCTCGATCCCACGATCGTGGCCACCTGCCTGCCCCGGCCGGTCGAGGTGCTGGTGGACCCGGGGGCGCTGTCGACTCTCGGCGCGCGCATCCCGGGGCGGATCGTCGTCGATCCCGCCGATCCGGGCGCAGCACTGCGCCAGGCACGCGAGCGACTGGACAGCGGATCGGCGGTCGGTGCCTGGTCAGGGGACGGTCTGGAGCGCGCCGCGGGATATCTCGCCCTGCGCTCGCCCGCCCCGATCCTTCCCGTGGCCGTCCTCGGTGGCTCAGGACGCCATCGCGGCGATCCGCCGCCCTGGCGCTCGCCGGTCGACCTCATCGTCGGAGAGCCCTTCGCCGTCGCGGACCTCCTCCCGTGCGGGGTGGCGGATCCGCTCGCGCGATCGGAGGCGCTGCGCGTCGCGGAGCTCATCCGGCAGCGGGTCGCCGACCATGCCGCGGCAGCGGTGGTGCGCACGGGGCGCTCGGACAGGGTCGCCGTCGATCCCGCCGGGCCCGCACCGGACAATGGTCCGTCGTGACCTCAGACGGCGACTTCCCCGACATCGAACCGGACGTGATCGGCGAGGACGCCCCCTGGGTCGATGACCTCGCCGAGGACGACGCCTCGGACGCCCTCATCGCCGCCGCCCGGGCCGCCGCGGTGGCCGAATTCGGCGACATCGACGAGCTCGACGCCGATGCCGACGCCGATGACGACCTGCTCCCGGTGGTCGCCGTCGTCGGCCGGCCCAACGTCGGCAAGTCCACGCTCGTCAACCGGATCCTGGGCCGGCGCGAGGCCGTCGTGGAGGACATTCCCGGCGTCACCCGGGATCGCGTCACCTACGAGGCCGACTGGAACGGCCGCCGGTTCCTGCTCATGGACACCGGCGGCTGGCAGCGGGACGCGCGCGGCATGGCCGCGCAGATCGCCGCGCAGGCCGAGCGCGCCATGAATGACGCGGACGTGGTGCTCCTCGTCGTCGACGCGACGGTGGGCCCCTTGGACGCCGACGAGTCGGTCGTGCGTGTCCTGCGCAAGGCGGGCGTGCCCGTGCTGCTCGTGGCCAACAAGGTCGACGACTCCCGGACCGAGTCCGATGCGGCGTCGCTGTGGTCGCTGGGCCTGGGGGAGCCGCATGCCGTCTCGGCACTGCACGGGCGTGGGAGCGGTGACCTCCTCGACGAGGTTGTCGCCCTGCTTCCCGAGGAGGGCCAGGGCCGCGTCCGAGGCGGTGGCCCACGCCGAGTGGCGCTGCTCGGCAAGCCCAATGTGGGGAAGTCCTCCCTGCTCAACAAGCTCGCGGGGGAGTCCCGGGTCGTCGTCGACTCCGTGGCGGGGACGACGGTGGACCCCGTGGACGAGCTCATCGTCCTGGGCGGCCAGGAGTGGTGGTTCGTCGACACGGCGGGCATCCGCCGCCGGGTCCGCGAGGCCAGCGGTCATGAGTACTACGCGAGCCTGCGCACGCGCGCCGCACTGGAGAAGTCCGAGGTCGCACTCGTCCTCGTCGATGCATCCGAGCCCCTTGCCGAGCAGGACCTGCGGCTGTTCTCCCTGGTCGTCGAGACGGGTCGCGCCCTGGTCATCGCCTACAACAAGTGGGACCTCATGGACGAGGACCGCCAGCGCTATCTCGAGCGCGAGATCGATCGCGAGCTCGTCCAGGTCCGCTGGGCGCCGCGCGTCAACGTCTCGGCCCTGACGGGACGCCATGTCCAAAAGCTCGTCCCCGCGCTCGAGGAGGCGCTCGCAGGCTGGGAGACGCGGATCCCGACATCGCGCCTCAATGCCTTCCTGGCCGAACTCGTCGCAGCGCATCCCCACCCGCTGCGGGGCGGCAAGCAACCGCGCATCCTCTTCGGGACGCAGAGCGGCACGCGCCCCCCGACGTTCGTCCTCTTCACCACCGGATTCCTCGAGGCCGGCTACCGGCGCTTCATCGAGCGGCGCCTGCGCGAGGAGTTCGGATTCGCCGGCACTCCGATCCGCATCAACCTGCGCATCCGCGAGAAACGCCGCCGCTAGTTCGTTGAGTGGCGCCTCGTGCGGTCTCGCGCCGGCGTCTCGCGCCCACCAGCCGCCACGTATCGACGTCTCGTAGAGAGAGGCGCCCGGCGGCGGGGAGCTTTGCCCGCTCGGATAGGCTTTCGCGGTTCCCGCAAGCCAGTGATCCTGGGACTGCGGGGCGGCGGGCTGTAGCGCAGCTTGGTAGCGCACTTGACTGGGGGTCAAGGGGTCGCAGGTTCAAATCCTGTCAGCCCGACAGAAGGAATTCCGCTCCACGGCGGGGGCTCTGCCCCGGCTTTGCCCCCACTTGGCGGAGCAGATGCCGCTCCTCATGCTGCTACGCCCGGGGTTGACCAGGGGTGGTCGATCTGATGGAGTCACGTCATGTCCTCCCATATGCGATCTGTCCTTGCCGTGGCTGCCTCAGTGGCCATCGCTCTTCCGATGGTGCTTGCCCATCCCGCGCAGGCAGCCGCCTACGCCCCATTGAGCGAGCGCCACCTGTCGGCTTCCTCGCTCAGCGCAGGTGACGTTCCACGATGGATGTCGCGTGGCACCGAGCCGCAGGCCCAGCAGACCTTCCGCAAGGGACGCGCGGCGGGTGCACCCGCGTTGTGTCTGGATCGGAAGGGCGAATCCCTTGAGGGCAGGCAGGCGCGCCAGTCGATGGATTCGTCGGTCGCCCTGCGCATGAACACCGATGTCGGTTCCTACATCTACCAGTACCGCACGCGCGAGGCGGCTGTGCGTGCCTGGAGCGATCTGAATTCGCGGGCTGCGCAATGTCAGGGCCGCGTCGAGGTGGACCTGTCAGACGACGGGATCAAGACCAGGATGGTGGTCATTACCGAGGTGAGCCAAACCGCACCTCTCTATGGCACGGCGGGCCTCACCCTGTTCATTGACTTCGACATCGTGGTGGACGCTTTCGATACGGAATTCGCCTTCGTCGGTGATTCCTACGTCAGCTACTACCTGGCCGGGACATCCATCGTGGGTGTGGCGTTCACCTCAAGCGAAGGGACCCGCGGCGTGGGTCGGGTGACGCGCGGATTTGTCGACACCATGTCCATCGTCATTGCCCAGCGGGTGGAGCGCCGCAGCCTCCGATAACGAGGACGCGCGTGTGGACGTGCGGGCCTATGGCTAGGCCCGCACGTCGCACGTGCTGATCAGCTGTAGCCGAGGGACAGCGACGACTGGCGGAACCCGATCGCGCGGTCTTGGGCGTAGGGGCCACCCGTGGTGACCGTGATCTGCGAGCAGCCGTCGAACCTCGACAGGCGAAGCGGTGAAGAGCTGTGACCCGTCGCGGACCAGCCGATACCGAGGGAGTTGCCGGAGAAGATCGGACGGAAGGGGTTCACGAGCTTGACCTTGAGCACCTGGCGCTTGTCGCCGCAGGCCGCCGTGAAGCGCACGCTGCTCGCCGAGTAGCCCGACCCGCCATCGACCCGGTTGGACACGAGGGCGTCCACATTGAGGAAGACGGTGCCCGTCTTCGCGGCCTGCAGGGACGTGATGTTGAAGGTCCACGACGCCGTATCCGTGTCCTGGTGCACCCAGGTCCAACTCCCTGACGGGGTGCCATTCGAGCTGAAGGCGGAGGCGTTGTCGATGCCTACGGCCGCAGAGGCCATCCCCGGTGTGGCGAACAAGAGGCCAGCAGCGGCAGACGCAGCAGCGATCGATCCAAGAATCTTCACGGGTACTCCTGTGCTCGATGTTCCCCGGAGACCACCGGAGAGACAGCCACGTGCCGCAGCCGTCCCGATCACCATCGGCCTGCATGCTTTCCCTGGGAAGGGCTGGAGCGGTCCCCGATCGGTCACTCCTACACTGCCCGCGTGTCCCTGGCCTGGTCCTACTGCGTGCTCGATGCAGCGGGGCGCGTGGTCGACGAGGAGGCAGCGGACGCGGTGCAGCCTACGGCCAGCGTGGGCAAGGTCTTCCTGCTGTGCGAAGCGGCGGAACAACTCGCGGACGGCAGGCTCGATCCCGGCATGCGCGTCGCCCGGGACCCACGGGTGGCAGTCGCCGACTCGGGCCTGTGGCAGCACCTCGCCGAGGACTCGCTGCCTCTGGCGGATGCCTGCGTGCTGGTCGCCGCGGTGAGCGACAACTGGGCCACCAATGTCCTGCTCGACAGGATCGGTCTCGAGGCGGTGGCCGATCGCGCTCGGGCGCTGGGCTGCCGCGAGAGTGGACTGTTCGACCGCGTGCGCGACGTACGCACTGCTGACGATCCCGAGGGACTATCGGCGGGCACGGCGCGCGAGCTGGCAGAGGTCGCTCGGCGCATCCACCAGGCTGCCGCCGGACGCGCAGGGGAGGGCATCAGCGTGGGAGCCGCGCGTCTCGTGGAGGGCTGGCTGCTCACCGGAGTCGATCTCAGCATGGTGGCCGCGCCCTTCCGCCTCGATCCGCTCTCGCACGAGCAGGGTCCGCTTCGCGTATGGAGCAAGACCGGGACGGACACGGGCGTCCGCGCGGATATGGGCGTCGCCTGGAGCGCCTCCGACATGGTGTCCTACGCCGCGATCGCGTCCTGGGGTCCCGGCGACGAGGTCATCGACGTCGCCTTCGCGCGCATGCACGAACTCGGGGCCCGGCTCGCGTCGCGCATGTGGTGAGGCACCGGCGTCCGACATAGACTCCGCGACGTGTACGACGTCGCCCTCAGTGTGTCCGCGTGCGCGCGGTCCGGCACCCGCGCCGACGTCGCGTGGATGATCGCCCCCACGCCCTCGAACGACGCGGTGGCCTTCACCCCGGGCGGAGGCCGCGTGGGGCGGCTGGCGGGCGGGGCCTTCGACGGGCTGCTGGGGGACATCGCCGCCCGCAAGCTGTCGAGGGGGCGCGTGGTCCGGCATGAGGTCACCCCCATCGAGGCACCCCTGTGCGGGCTCGCCGTGGGCACGCCCGTGGAGTTCCTCATCGTCCCGGCCGAGCAGCTCCCGTCCGATATCTGGCCGCTCCTGCTCGCCCACCGGCCGGTCGGGATCCTCGCCGAGACCCAGGACGGCGACGTCATGTCCCTGGAGGTCGCCGCACCCGACACGGCGCAGGGCCGACTGGCCGAGATGCTGCGCGGGTCGGACCCGGCAGTGGTGGCCGAGGGGAGCGCCGTCATCACGGTGTTCGCCCCCATCCCTCGGCTGGTCATCGCCGGGGGAGGGCCCTTCGCCGAGGCCCTCGCTGCCCAGGGGCGCCTCCTGGGCTGGCAGGTGGCTGCCGAGACCCGGCCGGAGATGGTGACGGGCCTGGCCGCCAGCCTGTCCGATCTCGATGCCATCGTGGTCATGGGTCACGACGTGGAGACGTCGAGCCGCTGCCTGCTGGCCGCCCTGGAGAGCGATGCCGGCTACGTGGGGGCCCTGGGCTCCGAGGCGATGCAGCAGGCGCGGGCGGACTGGCTGGCCTATCGGGACGTCACGGACATCTCGCGCGTCCACGGGCCCGCCGGGCTGCCGCTGGGGGGTCGCACCCCCGCGGAGGTCGCCGTCTCCATCGTGGCCGAGATCCTCGACGAGCGGGCCGACTAGCCCGCGCCGAAGCCGGTCGGGCCCAGTCTGGTCATTCCCCGGTTGCGGACCCCTCCGGCGGTAGTAGTTTGCCCGAATTGACTCCGCCTCGGAGAGGAGCAGGCCATGGCCGTCGAATCCACCGGTCACGAGCGCGGCAACCCGCGCCTGTACGCGCTCATCGAGAACTCGCCCAAGGAGGGCGCCAGCCCCACCGTGTGGGCCTGGCCTCAGTTCGTCGAATTCCTCAAGGTCGCGGGCCAGCCCGTGCAGGGCCCGTGGCCTCCGCATCAGGAGCCGCGTCCCGATCCCGATGCCGACTCCATGCCCGTCGCCGTGCGCGACACCCAGGGCCAGGCCTGACAGCACACGCGAGAGGACCCCATGTATCCACCACGTTTTGCCTACGACGCTCCCGCGTCCGTCGCTGAGGCGGTCGCGATCCTCGACCGCAGCAACGGCGAGGCCAAGGTGCTCGCCGGCGGGCAGAGCCTCATCCCGATGCTCAAGCTGAGGTTCGCCTCGCCCGAGCGCGTCGTCGACATCAACAACATCCCGGGGCTCGACTACCACCGCCTCGATCCGGACGGCACGCTGCGCATCGGCGCGCTGTGCCGCCACGAGGACCTGGAGTACTCCGACGTCATCGCCGGCACGTTCCCGACGCTGCACCAGGCGGCGGCCCTCGTGGCCGACCCGCTCGTGCGCACGCGCGGCACCTTCGTCGGGTCCGTCTGCCACGCCGACCCCCAGGGCGACTGGGCCGCCACGATGATCGCGCTGGGGGGCCGCATCGTCGCCCAGGGCCCGAACGGCCGCCGCGAGATCGCCATGAAGGACTTCGTGCTCGGCCCCTTCACCAATGCACTGGCCTACAACGAGATCGCCGTCGAGGCCGTGATCCCCCCGGCGAAGGGCAAGGCGAAGGGCGGCTACCTCAAGCTGGAGCGGCGCGTCGGCGACTTCGCCACCGCGTCCGTCGCCATCGCCTTGGACATGGACGGCCAGACCGTGAGCCGGGCCGGCTGCGCGCTGGCGGGCGTCGGCGGCAAGACCATCGACGCCAACGACGCCATCTCGGGGGCCCTGGTCGGCAAGACGCTCGACGCCGCGAGCATCGCCGCGGCTGCCGAGGCGGTGGCGGCGGCCGCGGACCCGCGCACCGACCATCGGGGCTCCGCGAGCTACAAGCGGCAGGTGGTCAAGACCTTCGTCACCCGCATCCTCACCAACATCGCCCAGTCCGAGCAGAAGGCAGCCTGACATGACGAGCCTCTACGAAGTGATCCCCGACGCCCCGGGGGAGGGAGTGCCCACGCGCAGGGTGACCATCACGGTCAACGGCCAGAGGCGCACCCTCGACATCGAGCCGCGCCTGCTCCTCGCGCACCTCCTCCGGCAGGGGCTGGAGCTCACCGGCACCCATGTCGGCTGCGACACGACCGGCTGCGGGGCCTGCACCGTCCTGCTGAACGGCCGCCCGGCCAAGAGCTGCACGGTCCTCGCCGTGCAGGCCGACGGTCGCGAGGTCGAGACCGTCGAGGGCCTGGCCTCCGCCCAGCAGCTCGATCCCATCCAGGAGGGCTTCAAGGAGGAGCACGGTCTGCAGTGCGGCTTCTGCACCCCCGGCATGATGCTCGCCGCGAAGGCCCTGCTCGAGCGCAATCCCAACCCCACCGAGGACGACGTCCGCTGGGCGCTGTCGGGCAACATCTGCCGCTGCACCGGCTACCAGAACATCGTGAAGGCGGTCCTGTGGGCCGCCGAGAAGATGCGAGAGCAGTAGGAGACGACATGGCCCTGGACGAACTCAAGATCGGCGGGATGGGCGCAAGTCGCCGTCGCGTCGAGGACAACCGCTTCATTCGCGGCAAGGGCAAGTACGTCGACGACGTCGTCCTGCCTGGCATGCTCCACATGGAGATCTTGCGCAGCCCCGTGGCCCACGCGCGCATCAAGTCGATCGACACCTCAGCGGCATGGGAGGTGCCCGGCGTGCGCCTCGTGATCACGGGGGAGACGCTCGCGGCCCGCAACCTCGCCTGGATGCCCACCCTGTCCTACGACACCCAGGCCGTCATGGCCACCGACAAGGTGCGCTTCCAGGGCCAGGAGGTCGCCGCGGTGGTCGCCGACGACCCCTACATCGCGCGCGACGCCTGCAGCCGCATCGTCGTCGAGTACGAGCAGCTGCCGCCGATCGTCAACCCGGACCAGGCGGCCTCGCCCGACGCCCCGCTCATCCGCGACGACAAGGTCAACCAGACCTCCAACAAGATCTTCGACTGGGAGATCGGCGACAAGGAGGCGACCGATCGCGCCTTCGCCGAGGCCGATGTGGTGTCGACCATCGATCTGCACTACCCCCGATCCCACCCCTCGCCCCTGGAGACGTGCGGGTCGATCGCCGACTACGACCGGGCCACGGGCAAGCTCACCGTCTACATGACCACCCAGGCGCCGCACATCATCCGCGCCGCCGTGGCCATGGTGGCGGAGCTCCCCGAGCAGATGATCCGCATCGTCTCCCCGGACCTCGGCGGCGGCTTCGGCAACAAGGTGCCCGTCTACCCGGGCTACGTCATCGGCATCCTCGCCTCGATCCTCACCGAGCATCCCGTGAAGTGGGTCGAGGATCGCTCGAGCAACCTCATCTCCACGGGCTTCGGCCGTGACGTATACCTCCAGGGCCAGCTCGCGCTGCGCAAGGACGGGAAGATCCTCGGAATGAGGATGCACACGATCTCCGATCACGGTGCCTTCTACGCCGACGCGCAGCCGACGAAGTTCAAGATCGGGCTCATGCACTCCACCTTCGCGGCGTACGACGTGCCGGCCGCCCACCTCACGAGCGTGGGCTACTACACCAACAAGGCACCCGGTGGCGTGGCCTACCGCTGCTCCTTCCGCGTGACGGAGGCAATGTTCTTCCAGGAGCGGATGATGCATGCCGCGGCCAACGACCTGGGCATGGACCAGGCGGAGTTCCGCAAGGTCAACCTCGTCAAGGACGACCAGTTCCCCTACCGCACGGCCTTCGGTTTCCTCACCGACTCGGGGCAGTACGGCAAGTGCCTGGATATCGCCCTCGACGCGATCGGCTACGCCAACTTCGCACAGGAGCAGGAGGAGGCCCGCAAGCGCGGCAAGCTCCTGGGCATCGGCATCTCCACCATGACCGAGCCGCTCGGCGCCGGCAACAGCCGCGAGTACGACATCATCGGCATCAAGATGTTCGACTCCGCCGAGCTGCGGGTGCACATGACCGGCAAGGCGATCCTGCGCACGGGTGCCAAGACTCAGGGTCAGGGCCACGAGACCACGTGGGCTCAGATCGTGGCCCATGAGTTGGGTATCCCCGCGGAGGACATCGTCGTCGAGGAAGGCGACACGGATACCGCTCCCTTCGGCATGGGCACCTACGCCTCGCGCTCCACGCCGGTGGCCGGCGCGGCCGTGGCCATGGTCTCGCGGAAGATCCGCGCCAAGGCCCGCAAGATCGCCGCGCACCTGCTGGAGGTCTCGGAGGAAGACATCGAGTGGGAGCTCGGGCGGTTCTACGTCCGTGGCAACCACGATCGCGGTGTCACGATCCAGGACTGCGCCCTGGCGGCGTACAGCAATGTGCCCGATGGCCTGGAGCCCGGACTCGAGAACAACGCCTACTACGACCCGCCCAACCTCACGTGGCCCTTCGCCGCCTACGTCTGCAAGGTGGAGGTGGATCCGCAGACGGGCGTGTGGGACGTCTTGAAGTTCGTCGCCGTCGATGACTGCGGCGTGCGCATCAACCCGATGATCGTCGAGGGCCAGATCATGGGTGGCCTCACCGAGGCCTACGCCATGGCGAGCATGCAGTACATCACCTTCGACGAGGAGGGCAACTGCATCGGATCCAACTTCATGGACTACCTCCTGCCGACGGCATGGGAGACACCCGGCTTCGAACTTCACGAGGTGGTCACCCCGTGCCCGCATCACCCCATCGGGGCGAAGGGCATCGGGGAGTGCGCCACCGTCGGTGGTCCGGCTGCCTTCGTCAATGCGGTCATGAACGCGATCGAGCACACGGGCGTGCGCAATGTCGACATGCCCCTCATGCCCAATCGCGTCTACGAGGCCATCCAGACCGGGCTCGACGTCTCGGGCGCGCCCCCGGTGAAGGGAGACTGACGTGATCATCACCCAGTCCTTTGACATCGACCAGCCGGTCGACAAGGTGTGGGAGTTCTTCGACGACGTGCCGCTCGTCGCGGCGTGCGTGCCGGGTGCGAACCTGACCAACAAGGTCGACGACGACCACTACCAGGGCGATGTCGTCATCTCAGCGGGTCCGGTCAAGCTCGAGTTCTCCGGTGAGCTCAAGATCAAGGACCGCAACGAGGCCAAGAAGACCCTCGTGCTCGATGGCGCCGGCGCCGACAAGAAGGGGCGCGGCAACGCCACGACCCAGCTGGACGTCGGGCTGCAGCCGATGGGTGGTGCGTCGACGAGAGTAAACATCTCCATGGACCTGCAGATCTCGGGTGCGGCCGCGCAGTACGGACGCGGACTCGTGCAGGACGTCACGGGAGTCCTCATCGACCAGACAGCAGGGTCGATGAAGGTGCGCATGCAGGCCCTCGCCCAGGGTCAGGACCCCTACGCGGTGGGTGGCCCTCAGGCTGCCAGTGGCATCGCCATCGGTTTCACAGCCTTCATGCGCGCGGTCAAGCGAGTCTTCGGCCGCTTCTTCCTTCCCTACAACCCGGCTCCGAGCCGCTGAGAAGGAGGTAGGACATGAGCCTGTGGTGGATCGGAAACATCATTCTCCTCATCGTCGTCGTACCCGTGCTCGTGGCGCTCCTCAATCGGCTCCTGGCCGCCACGGAGAGCGTTCGAGGCGCGGCAGACGACACGCTGGCGGGGGGAGTAGCCCTCATCGGCGAACTCCACAACACGCCCGAACTCCTCGCGGAGACCGACGTGGTCATTGAGGAAGTCGCCAATGGCGCCGTGCGCTACGCCGGCCCCGTCTCGAAGCTGCTCGGATAGGAGAGGCACATGCCAGCAGAAGCGATCGTGACCCTCATTCTCGCCGCACTGATCATTGCTGCGGCCGCGCTGGGACTCCTGCGCGTCATCTTCCATCTCCGGGCTGTCGCGAAGACGCTGGATGCACTCGACGGTGGCGTCAAGGTCATCGTCCAGCAGACCTCGACGGTGACCCCGGTGGTCGCCTCCGTCAACTCCAGCCTCGCCCCGGTGCGGGCCTTCGCGGAATCGATCTAAGGAGAGCACATGGACTTCACCGGACATGAAGGCTGGCTCGTCGGCTACGTCATCGGCCTCGTGGTCGTGCTCGTCGTGGTTGCGCTGGTCGTGCCGATTCTGCTCCTGGCCTACCGCATCGGCAATCAGGCGGGTGGCATCCTCGACGGGCTCAAGCAGGCCGAGATCAATACCGCCGGCCTGGCCGGACTCAACGAGACCATCGCATCCGCGCTGGCCATCATCGATGGCTTGAAGCGCGGCCGGACCCGGCTGGGAGGCTGACGTGGATCCCCAGGTCGAGCAACTCTGGCAGATGGCCAACATCCTCGGCATCGTCGTCGTGGTGGCCGTCGCCCTGCTCCTCACCATTCTCGTGCTGCTCGTCGCACGCATCCGCAAGCGCGTCGCCGCCATCAAGGCGACGCTCATCGCCGCCAAGGCCAACACCGCTGACACGGCGCTCATCACGACCACGGCCGGCGGCGTCGAGGCGGTGCTGGCCGAAGGCCTCGAGCACCACCTCTTCCTCGGCCGCGTCCTGGACAAGGTGCGGTCATGAGCGCCCTCGCCTGGTGGTCGGTCATCGACATCGTCGCCCTCATCGCGGTCCTGGCGATCTACCTCTACGTCGTCGGCTCGCAGCTCAAGGCCATCGCCGCAGACCTGGAGGAGTCCGCCGAGTTGGTCTGGCAGATCAAGAAGGACGCTGAGGCGATCCAGCCGGGACTGACGTCGATCAACACCACGGGTCGCGTCGTCGCGGGAGCGCTGCCGCTGCTCTACGGCATGGGAGAGGGCATCGTGGCCGGTGCGACCTTCCAGCACGACGAGCACGAGGCCGAGGGAGTCGCCCGTCCGGCGATGGGCACGCGTCGCTCGCGCCTGCTCGAGGGCGTGGGAATCACGCTCGACTAGCCGAGCCCGTCACGTCGACGGGGCGGATCCTGGCTGGGCCGGGTCGCGCCCCGTCGACAGGGCATCGGTGACCGGCGTCTCGTACTCGCCGATCCACTCGTCCTTCCACGCCTGGTCGAACTTCTCGACGTTGCAGCTCGGGTCGTAGATCGCGATGAGCTCGCGCGAGATCTGCTCGCGATGCGCCCTCGTGCCCCCGGGCACCTCCAGCCAGCAGACATGCAGGTTGAACTTGCCGTCGGCGCGCTTCACCCAGGCCTGGGCGCGGGGATGGCGCAGTGGGAAGCCCTCGGCTGACAGGTCATCGGAGTGCCCGACGTAGATCACGGAGAACTCCTGCGGCCGTGCGGGATTGGTCTTGGCCAAGACGGCGTAGACAGCCGGCACGGGCGGAGGCGTCCAGCCGGCGAGCGAGCGGGGCCCTTCGAAGGAGTAGCCGGCGAGGCTGCCGAGGCGGATCATTCCGTCTCGTCGAGATCGGCGTAGTCCTCGTCCTCGGCGATGGTCTCGGCCCGAGCCACGGGCCACGCCGGCAGGGACGTGGTCGCCACCGCCTCGGTGAACTTCTCGATGGCGATGTCGACGGCGGCGTCGGAGTTGTCGGCCTCGACGATGATCTGGGCGCCGTAGCCCATCGTGCCGAAGCCCGAGGCAATGCCGCCGAGGCCCGCGACCGCGTCGGCGAGCTCGACGACCTCCTCGAGGCTCACCTCTCGATCGCCCTCGGTCTCGAGGGAGACGCTGTATCTCATGGCTATCCCACCTTCGGCAGTCGCTCGGCCAGGCGCTCGAGGCTAGCGAGGTTGTGGCCGGAGTGCACCTCGTCGATGTAGGGATCCGCGACGATCATGCCCAGGGATGCCGGGACATAGACCGGGGCGTCGCCGCGGTGCGGATTGACCCAGATGACGCGATGGGCCAGGCGGCCCAGAGCCTCCATGGCCTCCTCGAGCTGCGCAGGATCGCCGCGATCGAGCCCGTCCGAGCAGATCACGACGATCGCGCCCCGGCCCAGTCGTGTGCGCCGCGCCTCGCGGGTGAACTCCTTGAGGGAGTCGCCGATGCGCGTGCCGCCATCCCAGTCGAGTACGGCCTCACCTGCCTGGCGCATCGCCTGGTCGGGGTCTCGCCGGTCGAGTGCGCGCGTGATGCGTGAGAGTCGCGTGCCGAAGCAGTACACCTCGACCTTGGCGTTGGCGCGCTTGGCGGAGTAGGCGAACTGCAGCAGATTGCGCGAGTAGTCGGCCATGGATCCGGACACATCGAGGATGAGGACCAGGGGGCGGAGCTTGGTCTTGCGCTGCTTGTAGGCCAGCTCGCGGGGTTCGCCCATGGAGCGCATGGTGTCGCGCGCCATCCGGCGCATGTCGAGCCGCGCGCTGCGGCGTGCCCGAGTCGTGCGATGGGTGCGGCGTCGCGGGGGAGTGACGCGCATGCGCGCCATGAGGCGGCGCAACTGGCGCAGCTCCTCGTCGGAGCAGTCGGCGAAGGCCTTGTGCCGGTACACCTCCGAGGTGCTCGCGACGTAGCCCAGCTTGGCCTCGTCGGGGCTCACGTCCCCTGGCAGGCCCTCCTCCGTGTTCGGGATCTCGAGCGTGGCCCCGGCGTTGGCCGAGGCGCGCATCATCCGCTTGCGCTCGTCCGTGCGGACCGGATCGACGTCGAGGAAGTAGGTGCGGAAGACGATGTTGTAGATCGGGACGTGCTCGCGCCGGCGGACGAGGGTCGCGCGGCCGGACCAGTAGACGTCCATGAGGTCGGTGACGTCGAGGTGGGCGCTGCCCTCGCAGAAGGTGAGCACGTCGTCCGTGCCCACGGGGAGTCCTGCCGCGCGCAGGGCGTGGCAGAAGCCGACGAGGAGCGCGTCGAATCCGTCGGGCTGGCCCGGATCCGACAGGGCGATCTCAGGCGACGACATCCTGGATGCTCTTCGAGGCGAAGTCCAGGTCGTCGCGGTCCTTGATCACGGCGCCGAGGGTGTCGAGGGCGGCGTCGTCGGTGAGGGAGTCCACGCCGAGGGCATCGAGGCTCTCCGCCCAGTCGATGGTCTCGGCGACGCCGGGGGGCTTCTCGAGGTCCATCTCGCGCAGTCGATTGACGGCGGCGACCACCTGGGCGGCGAGCGCGGCCTCGACCTGCGGCAGTCGCGTGCGCACGATCGCCACCTCGCGGTCTGCGGGAGGGAATCCGATCCACGTGTAGAGGCAGCGGCGCTTGAGGGCGTCATGGAGCTCGCGCGTGCGGTTGGAGGTGAGGATCACGATGGGCCTGGCCTCCGCGCGGATCGTGCCCATCTCGGGGATCGTCACCTGGAAGTCGCCCAGGAGCTCGAGCAGGAAGGCCTCGAACTCGTCGTCGGCGCGGTCCACCTCGTCGATGAGCAGGACGCTGCGATCACCGGCCCGCACGGCCTGGAGGAGGGGGCGCTCGAGGAGGAAGCGAGGGCCGAAGAGGTCCGCCTCGGCATCTGCGGCGTCCGCCTGGCTCAGGGAGCGGATGTGGAGCATCTGACGGGCGTAGTCCCACTCGTAGAGCGCATGGTGGATGTCGATGCCCTCGTAGCACTGCAGGCGGATGAGGTCCCGGCCCAGCATGGTGGCGAGGGTCTTGGCGAGCTCGGTCTTTCCGACGCCGACCTCTCCTTCGAGCAGCAGCGGCTTGCCGAGCTTGAGGGACAGCAGGACGGACGTGGCGAGGCCGCGGTCGGCGATGTAGCCCTGGGCGAGGAGGTCCTCGGTCAGCCCGGGGACGGTCAGGGAGTCGAAGGCGCTGCTCACGCGATGCTCAGTTCGGGTCGCCGAAGACGAGGTCGGCGAGAGACCCGCTGCCCAGCTTGCCCTCACGGGCCAGGGTGTTGCGCCAGGCCTCGCGCAGGTCCACGCCCTCCTCGGCGAATCCGTCGAAGGTGACGTCCTTCATGTTGCGGCAGGCCTTCGTCGGGCTGCACTCGGCCTCGAGGTCCTCGAGTGCCCCCGGGGTGCCCTGCCAGACGGTGCGCAACACGTCTGCGGGGCCCGGCGAGTCGGCCACGCCGCCTGCGTCGGGCCGACCCTGCGCGTCAGCGTCCATGAAGCCTCCCTTGCTCGTGGTGAGGGTAACAGCGCGGGGATAGCGCCGCAGGTCGGCGGCCCGGTCGCCCGGATGCCCGATCTCCCTCACAATCGAGCCATGCGCCCCGTGATCGCTCTCCTCGCCGCTGCCGTCGTCCCGGTGCTGATCGTGTCCGCTGCGCCCGGCGCCGCAGCAGCCCCGGACCTGTCCGGCCGGTGGGTCTCGGACTCGCTTCGCGACAACCGCATCGGCTACTTCCTCACCCTGCGCGCGGCCCCCGACGGAGCCAAGGGGCACGTCGGCCACCTGCGCTTCGAACGCCAGGACGGCCAGCGGGATGCCCGCATGCCGGTGGCGGTCACCGTCGCGGGCGACCGTGTCGTGATCACCTCGCGGGAGGGGAGGTTCGACAGGGCTGGGCGCACGATCGCCGCACGCCTCGACGGCCGCGGCACGCTGGTCCTCACCAACTGCCTCGACCGCCTCCAGCAGGTGATGTCGTGGGACCTCGCCTCGGACTGCACCCTGCGCCTGCAGCGCTAGCGCCAGGTGGGCCGTTCGTCGGGGCCGGGTCGCTCGAGCAGCCCGGCGGCGATCCCGCCGAAGAACGCCGCGCCCATGGCTGCCGCCTCGGCAACCGAGCTCGTGGAGTAGTCGCCGAGCTGTCGACGCTTCGCCTGGGCGACCGTCGGGTCGTGGGACCAGCCTCCGGTCACCATGGCCTCGGTGCGCGGACCGATCACGGACTCGATGAAGTCGATGAGATCGGTGGAGAGTGCCGTGAGGTCGTCCACGGCAGCGCGCCAGGCCAGGGCCGGAGACAGGCCCTCGGTCACTCCCGTCAGCGTGAGCCCCTCGTGACTGGACGCCGCAACGCGGAAGGGCACCGAATCGCGGTCGAGACCGGCAGCCTCCAGGGAGATGGCCCGGCGCCGATCCCGGTCGGTGAGGCCCAGGAGGGCGGCCATGCGCTCGAGCGACAGCCCGGTGAGCAGGCCCCCGACCGTGCAGAGGAACCCGGGCACCACGCCCCAGCCGATGCCGATGTCGCGCTCGACCAGTCGGGCCACGGTGTCGCGGTCGACGGGCGCGAAGAGACGCAGGAGCGCCTCGGCGGTGCCGAGCGAGTCGGTGAGCACCCCGAGTCGCATGGCCCCCATGGCGAAGGCAGCGGACTCGTGGTCGAGGCCGGCCGCCGTGAGCGCGGCACCGCGCAGGCGGCGAGGCGCCTGGTCGCCGACGGTGCCGGCGGGCTCGCCCGCCCAGACGATGCGCTCCGCGACGAGGTCGCCCACGAGATCGGTCGCGGTCTGCCAGGGCTCGTCGGCAAGGACGTCGTAGAGCCCCGAGCGCGACAGGATCGAGCGCTCCGCGACTTGGTCACCGCCCATGGCGTGGATGACCCAGTCGCTCACGCTGAGGTGGCGCACGGCGCGATCTCGGCTGTCCGGATGCGCGTTGTAGAGGTAGAGCACCTTGGCGAGTGAGGGCTTGGAGTTGAGTCGGACGCCGCAGGTCCGCCAGAACTCCTCGTCCGTCGTGCGTTCGCGGATCGGCTCGGCCAGGCCACGAGGGTCGTGCCAGGCGAGCGTCGGGGCACACGGGCGGCCCTGGGCATCGAGGAGCGCGCCCGCCTCGGCCATGCCGGTGACCCCGATGCCGCGCACGACGGACCCGGGCGGGACGCGGGGGTCCTCCAGGCTGCGGTCGGCCAGCGACATCGCGAGGTCGGCGAGGACGTCGGCGTCGATGTCGGCGCAGGCTCCGTCGTGTCGCCAGGGAGTGCGCGCCTCGGACTCGCCGACGACGCGTCCGTCCACGGTGACCGCGAGCGCCTTGACGCGGGTCGTCCCCACGTCGATGCCGACGAGCAGCTCGAACCGATCGGACATGGTCAGCGAGCTGCCTCGGGCGCGTCCGGGGACGGTGGGCGGCAGGCCACCGCCACGAGGGCGCCGTCAGCGGTCCAGTCGCCCGCCGCGTAGGGCATGAGCAGGACGTCGCCCTTGGCCACCGGATGGCTGCCGTGGCCAGAGGTGATGATGCCCGCGCCATCGAGCACCACGATCACCGAGAAGCCCGCGTCGACCGGGACTGGGCCGGCGCTCGTGTCGAGGTGCTGCGCGCGGAAGTAGGCGTCCGCCTCGCGGGGTAGTGCTGAGGTCAGGCCGGCGCGCTCGATGTCCTCGCGGCGCACGACGAGGCGATCGAGGTCGGCGTCCGTGACGGCAGTGGTGTCGACGGCCTGGAGGGCGACGTCGAATCCCAGGTCGAGGTGGCCGTCACGGTCGCCATCGACCGCGAAGTCCTGCCACTCCAGCAGGATCGACAGATCGGTCGGCTCCTGCAGTTCGAGGACGAAGACCCCCTCCTGGACCGTGTGAGGAAGTCCCGCGGGCACGAGCATCGCATCGCCAGGCCGCACCTCGCGCGTGCGCAGCGACGCGAGCAGTCCGGCGCTGTCGTGCGCGGCCACCATGGCGGCGACCTCCGCGAGCGGCAGGGCCTCGGCGAAGCCCACGCCGACGCGGGCCCCGGGGGGCGCGTCCACGACGTACCACGCCTCGGTCTTGCCGTGGGCGAGTCCGAGGTGCTTTCTGGCGAACTCGCGATTGGGGTGCAGATGCACGGGAAGGCGCTGGCCGAGGTCGAGGAACTTCACCAGGACCTCGACATCCGTGCCGTAGCGGGCGACGTGCCCCGGGCCGAGCCAGGCGGTCGGATCGGCGATGACCGCATCGCGCAGGAAGCCGTCGCCGGGGAGGGTGCTCAGGCCCTGCGTGGCCTGCCCGAAGCGCGTGGTGGTCGAGCCGATCCATTCCTCGGGTCGCTGCGGGCCGCCGGGGCCGCCGCGCAGGGCGCCGATGCGGTCACCGCCGCGATAGAAGTGATCGAACTGGTTGACGGGCAGCAGCACGGGGGTCGCGGTCACACGGACATCCTGACACCCGCCGAGGGTTGCCCGCCTGCTGATCCCGCTAGGCTGACGGGAAACTCGGGGGACGCTTCCGACGACCTGCAGGGAGGGTCATGTCCGACTCCGCCTACCGAATGCGCCGGCTGTTCAACCCGGACTCGGGCCGCTGCCTCGACATCGCGGTCGACCACGGGTTCTTCGGCCAGGGGGGCTTCCTGGCCGGCATCGAGGACCTCCCGTCCGCGGTGTCGGTGCTCGTCCAGGCCGATCCCGACGCGATCCAGCTCACGCCCGGCCAGGCGAGGCTCCTGCAGTCGCAGGGCGGGCGCCGACGGCCGGCCCTGGTAATGCGCACGGACGTGGCCAACGTCTATGGGAGCGTGCTGCCAGACCACATGTTCAGCGCGATCGCCCCGGATCCGGTCCTCACGGCCGTCCGGATCGACGCGGCCTGCGTCGTGGTCAACCTGCTCGATCTCCCCGGGCGCCCTGAGGTGCGCGAGGCCTGCATCCGCAACGTCATGGAGCTGCGCCAGCAGTGCGATCACTACGGCATGCCCCTCATGGTGGAGCCACTGGTGATGAAAGAGACGGATGCGGGGCCCTACACCGTCAACGGTGACGTGGAGCTCATCATCCCCATCGTGCGCCAGGCGGTGGAGCTCGGCGCCGACGTCATCAAGGCGGATCCCACCGACGACCCGTCGATCTACCACGAGGTCGTCCGCACGGCGTCGGGGATCCCGGTGCTCATCCGAGGCGGCGGCCGGGTCTCGGACGAGGAGATCTTCGCCCGCACCGAGGCGCTGCTCGCGCAGGGTGCCGCTGGGCTCGTCTACGGGCGCAACATCATCCAGCACGGCAATCCCGCCGGGATGACCCGCGCGCTCATGGCGATGCTTCACGACGGCGCGAGTGCCCAGCGCGCCCTGGAGATCCTGCGCGCGTCATGAGCGCGCCAGCCGACGCCCCACATGGGGGACCGGTCCGACCCGCCGGGCCCGTCCGCATCGGCATCATCGGCGGCGGACTCATGGGGCGGGAGCTCGCAGCCGTCTGCGGCCGCTGGGACCTGCTGGTCGACCATCCGGCGCAGCCTCGCGTCGTCGCGGTAGCTGACCCGGTGCCGGCTGCTCGGGAGTGGTTCGCCCGCATCGGCTCCGTCACGCGACTGACCGAGGACTGGCGCGACCTCGTCGACGACGATGGCATCGACGTGCTCTACATCGCGGTCCCGCATCAGCTCCACGAGGAGATCTACCTCGCGGCTACTGCTGCCGGGCGCGACTTCCTCGGCGAGAAGCCCTTCGGCATCGACCTGCCGGCGGCCGAGCGCATCGTCGGCGCCATCGATGCCTCCGACGCCTTCGTCCGGGTCTCGAGTGAGTTCCCCTTCTATCCCGGAGCCCAGCGGGCCTTCGCCTACGCCGCCTCGGGTGCGCTCGGTGACATCCTCGACGTGCGCTCGGGCTTTTGGCACTCCTCCGACCTCAACCGTGCCAAGCCCATCAACTGGAAGCGCAGGGCCGAGACGTGCGGGGAGATCGGCGTCATGGGGGACCTGGGCCTGCACGTCGCGCACCTGCCGTTGCGGCTGGGCTGGATGCCGACCTCGGTCTACGCACGGCTCGACGACGTCGTGAGCGAGCGACCCGGACCGGACGGAGCGCCGGTGGCCTGCGACACCTGGGACAACGCACTCCTCACCTGCACGGCTCACCCGCGCGCGGGCCGGGACTTCACGATGCTCTGGGAGACGCGGCGTATCGCGCCGGGGCACATGAACACGTGGTTCTTCGAGGCTGTCGGCATGGACGGCGGGGTTCGCTTCAGCACCCGCCAGGCCACTGTGCTGCAGCGCTTCGCCCTGCGCGACGGGGAGCAGGTGTGGGAGGAGATCCAGCCGGGCAACGTCTCGGCGTGGCCCGTGGTCTCTGGGCCGATCTTCGAGTTCGGCTTCGGGGACGCCCTCCTGCAGATGTGGGCCTCCTACCTCGCCGAGCGCGCCGGGGACCTCCAGGGACGATTCGGGACCGCCACGCCCGCCGAGGCACTGCAGGCCCACCGGGTCTTCGACGCGGCGCTGCGCTCGGCCCGGGCCGGGATGCCGGAGTCGCCCTAACCCCGGGTGAGCGGTGCTTGGATGGGGGTATGGGCACCAGCAAGGCAAAGAAGCTGCCGCGTGAGTTCTATGAGGCCACTCTCTACGAGCTCCAGGGCGAGCTCGTCACGATGCAGGAATGGGTGAAGTCGACCGGGGCGCGCATCGTCGTGGTGTTCGAGGGTCGTGACGCCGCGGGCAAGGGCTCGACGATCAAGCGAGTGACGGAGTATCTCAACCCCCGCGTGGCCCGCATCGTGGCGCTGCCCACCCCGACGGAGCGGCAGCGGACCCAGTGGTACTTCCAGCGCTACGTGGAGCAGCTGCCCGCGGCCGGGGAGATCGTCCTGTTCGACAGGTCCTGGTACAACCGCGCGGGCGTCGAGCGGGTCATGGGCTTCTGCACCGCTGAGGAGTACCGCCGCTTCCTGCGCCAGGCTCCCATCTTCGAGCGGATGCTGATCGAGGACGGCATCTACCTGCGCAAGTACTGGTTCAGCGTGAGCAATCACGAACAGGAGAAGCGCTTCGCCTCGCGCCTGAACGACCCCATGCGTCAGTGGAAGCTCTCGCCGATGGACCTGGAGTCGCTCACGCGCTGGGAGGACTACTCACGGGCGAAGGACGAGATGATGGTCCACACGGACACCACGGAGTCGCCGTGGTTCGACGTGGAGGCCGACGACAAGCGCAAGGCGCGCATCAACATGATCCACCACCTGCTCTCGACGATCCCGTATGCACCGGTGACCCGGCCTCCGCTCGTGCTGCCCGAGCGGCCCGACGGGCACGGCTACCAGCGCCCCCCGCGGGACCTCACGCGCTACGTGCCGGACTACGCCGGCGAGCTGCTCGCGCGCACGTCCTGAGCGCCCCGGCCACTTGAGGCCGCCAAAGACCTGGCGAGAGCCGCATTGCCGACCGCGCCGAGGAGGATCACGTAGGCGGCGATGTAGAGGACGAGGCTGAGAATGACGGTGCTGGCGAGCGTGCCGTAGATCGCCTGGTAGCTCGTGGCGAAGCGCAGGTAGATGCCGAAGCCGATGACGACGGCGAAGCTGCCGACGGCGCCGAAGGCGGCCCCGGGCCAGTTCAGGCGCGGGGCCTGGTGGGAAGCGGACGCTCGGAAGGTGGCGACGAGCACCCCGGTGCCGAGCACGAGGGCCAGCAGGATCCCGACGGTGAAGGCGAGGGCACGCCAGGGTTCGTCGAGCGTCGAGGCCCAGGCCGCTCCCGCACCCGCGGCGACGAGCAGGATCCCGAAGGCGAGGATCGTGAGCACGCTCCCGACATAGGCCGAGGCGCGTGCGCGCACGTAGTGCTGAGGGTCCAGGCCGTAGGCAACGCGGACAGCGCGCTGGAAGGTGTAGATGCCGGTGGACACGGCCCACAGCACCGTGACGAGCGAGATGACCAGGCCCAGGGACACCTGGCTGGTCGTGGCCTCGGACGCCGACTTGATCTGGTTGGCCAGCAGGCTTCCCATCGTGTCCGGTGCGGCTGACTTGAGGGCCTGGACGGCCTCGTTGAGGGTCGCGGGATCAATGAGCCGTCCGAAGATGATAGCGACGGCGATGAATCCGGGAGTGATCGCGATCGCCGTCCAGAAGGCAACCGCCGCCGCCGACAGGCTGATGCGCTCGATTGACTGCGCCTGGGCGACGTCCAGCGCGAGATCGACTGTCCGGGACAGCCGGGGACGCTGGCGGACGAAGCGCTTCGCGCGCTCCACGGCCGCCTTCATGTCACACGACGGCGGCGATGCCGGCGGCGACGAGGCTCGCGATGCCGAGGTAGACGAGCACGACTCCGATGGCCGCGATGCGCAGCGGTGCGCGCTCATCGCTCACGGCGATGGCGAAGGCATGGGTGTAGACCTTGCGGAAGGGCGTGGCCTCGCGGGAGGGGTTGCCCTGCGGGTCGCGCTGGAACCAGTAGGCCTTCTCGCTCGACATGCCGTACGCGGCGAACGCGAGCCCGAAGAGGGCCAGGAAGACTCCCAGCAGGAGGAAGACGATGACGGTGACGGACACGCCGGCAGCCTAGCGGCATCGCGCTAGCCTGCGGCATGCCCGGTGAGCATGGCGCCCCTCGCGAGATCGACGTCGACGGCATCGCCGTACGCATCACCAGTCCGCAGCGCCCGCTGTGGCGGGATCCTGCAGGCGTCATCACCAAGGCCGATCTTGCGCACTACTACCTGCATGTGGCCCCGGACCTGCTCGCGGCCGTCGGCGAGCGCCCCACCACCCTCCAGCGGTTCCCTGACGGGGTGATCGTCGACGGGGAGCGACGCGAGTCGTTCTACAACAAGCACCTGCCCAAGACCGTGCCCGACTACGTCGGCCACGTGCGCGTCACCTTCCCCTCCGGGCGCACTGCGGAGCAGGTCTGTCCGGCCAATGCCGCCACCCTGCTCTGGGCGGCCAACCTCGGCACCGTCACCTTCCATCCGTGGCCGGTGACGCGCGCGGACGTCGACCGGCCCGATGAGTTGCGCATCGACCTCGATCCCCAGGAGGGAAGGGTTTTCGCGGACGCAGTGCAGGCGGCGGTTGCGCTTGCCGACATGCTCCGCTCGTACGGCGCCGAGCCCTTCGTCAAGACAAGTGGCGGCAGGGGCTTGCATGTCTTCGTCGCCATCGAGCCCCGGTGGGAATTCCTCGAGGTGCGACATGCCGCGATCGCGCTGGGACGCGCGCTCGAGCGGGCGCTCCCGGACCTGGTGACCACGGCCTGGTGGAAGGAGGAGCGCGGCTCGCGGGTCTTCGTCGACTACAACCAGATGGCTCGCGATCGCACGATGGCCTCCGCGTGGTCGGTGCGTGCCCGCCCGGGCGCTCCGGTGTCGATGCCCGTCACATGGCGCTCACTTGCTGAGATCGACCCCGCCGACTTCACGCTCCGGACGGTCCCGGGCATCCGTGAGGAGGTGGGCAACCCGTGGGCCGCGCTGGGCACCAGCCGATTCGACATCACGCCCCTGCTCGATCTGTGGCAGGCGGACGTGGCCGAGCGCGGGCTGGGCGAGATGCCCTTCCCGCCGGACTACCCGAAGATGCCGGGCGAGCCGCCCCGAGTGCAGCCCAGTCGTCGGCGGAGGGACACGTCAGGCTAGTGGCAGTGGCCGCTGGGAGCGGCGACGGCGATCCCGGGGTTGCGGCGAAAGAAGCCGACGGGCTTGAGCATGAATCCCGTGCGATCCACGGGCATCACGGGCCAATCCTCCGCACGAGGGATGTGGTTCGTGCCGAACACGTGCCACAGCACCAGGTCGGTGTCCTCGAGCGGCCGGTCGGCCGCGGTCCACTCGGGAAGCCCTGCGCCACCTGGATGCTGAAGCGGGAACTCACCTGCGGGGTACCGCTCGCCCCTGCGGTTCGGCGTGGCCCATAAGTGGTGGTACATGAAGGCCGCGCGCCGGCCGATGACCGAGTCGGGCGAGGCCATCGGCCACGTCACCGCACCGGGAACGAGCTTGTAGGCAACCGGGGCGCCGAGGTGGCCGCGCACCTCGCGGTTGACCACCTTCCAGTAGCGGCCGGTGAAGGGGTTCACCTCGCGCTGAGCGGCTGATTCCTGCGCCAGCACGGTCTGGCGGATCGTGTACGAGGAACCCTCTGGATTCAGGGGGCCCGGGGGGAGGGGCTCGCACTCCACCTCTACCAAAGTGTTCGGTCCTCCATCGATGTCGAGGTCGAGCCGTGCGCAGAGAATGTGCTGGTGGTAGGGCGCCAGGAGGCCGGGCTCGATCTCAGTCGCCGAAGGTCCCGGGTTGCCGAGGTCGCCCGCGGTGGTGAGCACAATGCCGGTGAGCTTGGCTTCGAATTCAAGGGAGCCGTCCTGGTAGAAGTACCAGAAGTAGCCGTACTCATAGTTGTTCACCGTAACGATCGATGACACCACGAAGCGGCGTGAGCGCCGCACCTCCACGTGACCGTCTTGGTCAGTGTGCTTCCACAGGATTCCGTGGTCCTCCTCATGCATGCAGATCGCCTGGGGGATCTCCTTCACATTGCCCTGCGCATCGGCCACTGCCACGTCCAGGTAGACGATCTCGCCGAGGCAGTCACAGCCCAGGGTGAGGGAGTTCGTGAAGTTGCCCAGGCCGAACTCTCCCGTGTCGAAGGCCTGCTTGCGCTGCGCACCTGGGGCGCTGTCGCCGTAGGGAATCACGAGTTCGGCAATCGACATCCGGTAGGCAATCGGGCGCTCGTGACCGTCATCGTCGAATCTCACATCGTGGAGCACGAGTCCTTCACGCTGATCGAAGCCGACGCGCAGCCGCCATCTCTCCCAGCGCACAGCCCAGCCGTCCACCGCAAACGACGGGCCATCCTTCTGCACTATGGCGAGGTCTCGAAGTCGCACGTCGGCACGAACCTGGTCGGCCCGGTAAGGGCCGGGAGTCAGCGGGATGGGCGGGACGCCGTCGTCGTCTTCGACGCGCAAGACCTCACCAGAGTCAAGGTCAACGATGGCGCGCAGGCCTTCGATGGGGTGGGCATACACGTTGGATTCGGGTTCGGGACGCAGCCACATCGGAGTCCACACGAGCCGGCGGGTGGCATCGACACCCGGGGGCACCTCAGATCCAAAGGACCAGGCCTCGATGTGCACGGTGTCCAGGTCGGTGACGCCTCTCCGGGCGAGCGCGGCGCACAGTCGCTCGTCGCGCTTCACGGCGTCGATCGCGCGCTGGCACTCCAGAGGGAGCACCGAGGCAAGCGCGCCGGGCGCCTCCTGCACGTCAAGCACTCCGCCGCCCACCTCGACCATGGCGATGCGCACCAATTGCTCGGCGCCGTCCCAGATCGTTGCGCGCGCCACTCGCGGAAGGGTGTCGCCTGGCCGCCACGCGCGTACGGCGGCCTTGTGGGGCTCCTCGAGCTGCAGCATCGACAGCAGACGTGGGCCACCGAGAAGTGCCTCTGCGCTCAACACGGCGCAGACCTCTCTCAGTTCGGAGGGCGACAGCGGGTCGAGTGGATGCTCCACCGCCTCAGCCTAGGGCCCGCCGACGGTCATCGCTGCCGCAAAGATCCCAGGGGCGCCGCCCAGGGCCAGCCCACGGGACCGCGTGAGGACTAGGCGGGATCGATCTGCATGACCACGGCCTTCGGCTCGGTCATGAACTCGCGGCTGAAGTTGCCGCCCTCACGTCCCACTCCGGAGTCGCCAAAGCCACCGAAGGGCAGGCGCAGGTCGCGGATGAAGAAGCAGTTCACCCACACCGTGCCGGCATGGAGCTTCGCAGCCACGCGGTGGGCGCGGGAGAGGTTCTCCGTGAAGACCATGGCATTGAGGCCGTAGCGGGTGTCATTGGCGAGCGCGATGGCCTCCTCCTCCGTGTCGAAGGCAGTGGCCACGGTCACGGGTCCGAAGATCTCCTCCCTGACCACGCGCGCATCGGCCGGGGCATCGGTGATGATCGTCGGCTTCACGCTCCACCCCTCGCCGACACCGCCGGTGAGGAGGCGTCCGCCGCCGAGGGCCTCGGTGCCGAGGTAGCCCTGGACCTTGGTGAAGTGCTCCTGGCTCGCCAGGGCCGCGGAAAACTGGGTCGCCGGATCCTTGGGGTCGCCCATGACCAGGGCTTCGGCGGCGGCCTTGTAGCGGACGAGGAAGTCCTCGTAGATCCCGCGCTGGACGTAGAGGCGGCTGCCGGCGAGGCACACCTGGCCGGCATTGCGGAAGATCGCCTCCACTGCCCAGTGCACCGCGTTGTCGATGTCCGCGTCCTCGAAGACGATGTTGGCGCCCTTGCCGCCGAGCTCCAGGCTCACGGGGGTGAGGTGGCGCGCGGCGACGGCGCTGATGATCTTGCCGGTGCCGGACTCGCCCGTGAAGGTGATGCGCTTGACGTCAGGATTCTCCGTCAGAGCCGAGCCGGCGGAGTCGGGGCCGTATCCGTGCACGATGTTGAGCACGCCCGGCGGGAAGCCTGCCTCGATGGCGAGGCGGCCCATGATGGTTGCCGACGCAGGGGTGTCCTCGGCAGGCTTCCAGACCACCGTGTTGCCCCAGGCCAGCGCGGGCATCACCTTCCAGGTGCCGAGCATGAGAGGGAAGTTCCACGGAGAGATGGCAGCGACGACACCGACGGGCTCCCAGCGGGTGTAGGCGTGGTGACCCGTGTCCATGGGGAGGGTCTCGGCCGTTGACATGCGCGCGTGGTCGGCGAAGAAGCGGACGTTGAGGACCGAGCGGGCGACGTCGTGCCGGGACTGCGTGATGGGCTTGCCCATGTCGCGGGTGTCGGCCATGGCCAGTTCGTCGGCGTGCTCCTCCATGAGGTCGGCGAGCCGGTGCATGAGCTGCTGGCGCTTCTCGTATCCCATGCGCGGCCAGGGGCCAGAGTCGAAGGCGGCCTTGGCTGCGGCGACGGCGCGGTCGGCATCCGCCTTGCCGCCGCAGGCGATCGTGGCCCACGGCTCGCGGGTGAAGGGATCGATGTCCGGCATCGTCGCGCCGTCGAGGGAGGGGACTTCCTCGTTGTCGATGATGTGGCCGAAGAACTCCATGGCGCGCCCTCCCGTGAGTGATCGGGAGCATGCTCCCACGGTGGGGACGACGGGACCCACGAGCCCGTCCCGACTGGGGGAACGAGGGCCCGTGGGTCCGGTGGAGCGCAGCCCCTAGGCCTGGGGGAGGGCCGTCTCGAGCGCCGTGCGCGCGGTGTCGACCGAAGCCCGGAAGGCGTCGGCGGCGGAGCGAAGCGCTGTGCGCTGCGCCTCGCGGGCCGGCTCGATCGCGTCACGGTACGCCGACCACGCGGCACGGCGCTCCTCGCGCGTCGTCGCGGAGGTCATGGCCGCCTTCAGGGCCGTCTGGGCATCGGCCGTGGTGGCCTTGAAGGCTGAGTGAGCGGCCGCGACAGCGGTGCGCAACGTGTCGGTCGCCGTCGCCATCGCTGCGCGGTACGCCGTCACGGGGGCGAGCTGGTCGGCGGGCAGGGTGGCCGTGTCGTAGGCGAGCAGGGCGGCCGCCACCTGCGCTCGGTGCGCGGCCCGTGCCGCGTCGCGGGCGGCCTCGTCCGCGGCTGCGTCGATCGAGTCACGCAGGGTGTCGCGCGCGGAGTCGAGCGCCTCCCGGAGTGCGGCCTGGTCCTCGTCGCTCGCCGTCCGGTCCACGCGGCTCTCGAGCCACCGGTCCTTGACCTGCCCGTGGCCCAGTGGAGCACCCGGCCCGTGGCCCTGCTGGTGCCCGGCGCCCGGTCCTGCGCCGTGGCCCGGCCCGAAGCCGGGCGCCCGGCCCTCGCGAGCATGTGCCGCGGTGGCGCCTGCAGCGACAGCTCCCGTGCCGATGAGCAGGATGGCGGCGGTGGTGGCGATCGTGCGTCGAGTGGTCATGGCGACTCCCGAGTCCCGGACGCGTGGTTCGCGTCGCTGCTGCCACGCTCGCACGCGACCTGCGCCAGACGCGCGATCACGGGGCGCTTCCCAGGGGGTCCTCACACAATCCTGACAATCCCCGGCATTCCCCGGGCATTCCCCGGGTATTTCCCGAGGGATCCGGTCGTGTCCGGGGCTGAGGTGATCACGCCAGCAGGCGTGAGATCTCGATGGGAGCGGGTGTGGGTGCCTGCGCATAGGTGCAGGACTGCGGTGTCCGATCAGGACGCCATCGCGCCCAGGTGGCGACGTGACGGAGCCGATCGCCCTCGAACTGGTCGTAGGCCACCTCGGCCACGAGGACGGGCGCGAGCGGGTGCCAGGACTGGTCGCGTCCGCGATTCCATCGGTTGATGCCACCGGGTCGTCGCACGCGCCCGTCGGCGGCCGTCGACCATGGGTGCCCCGCGTCGTCGACGAGGGCGTAGGGCGCGATGTGATCGGTGATCTCGCGACGTTGTGCAGCGGACATCCCCGAGGCTGCCCCGACGTGATGCAGCAGCCCGTGCGCGTCGTAGAGGCCGAGCAGCAGGGAGCCGACCTGGCTCGGGTCCTTCGCGTGACCTCGCCAGCCGGCGACCACCGCGTCGAGGGTGCGCCGATGCTTGATCTTGAGCAGTGTGCGCTTGCCGTGGGCGTACGCCGAATCGACGGGCTTGGCGATGAGGCCGTCGAGGCCACCGCCCTCGAACTCGTGGAACCAGCGCGCGGCGACCGCGTGATCCCGCGTCATCGGCGTGACTGTCAGGGCATCGCACGTGCGTCCCAGGTCATCGAGCTGTGCGCGGCGGGACAGGTAGGCCTGGTCCATCAGCGAGTGGGTGCCGAGGGCGAGCAGGTCGAAGGCCACGTAGGTCGCGGGGACCTCGCGGGCGAGCCGGCTGACGGTGGCGGAGTCGCTCCGCGGCCTCAGCCGGCTGCCCAGCGCGGTGAAGTCCAACGCGCCGTCCTGGATGACGACCGCCTCGCCGTCGAGCACGACGCGGTCGGGGAGGGCTTCGAGGAGTGACGCCGTGAGATCGGGGAAGGCGTAGGACAGGTCGTCTCCGCCCCTGCCCTGCAGGAGGATGCGGTCACCGCAGCGGAAGGCGAGCATCCGGTAGCCATCCCACTTCGGCTCGAACGCCAGGTCGGTGCGATCGGGAATCGCGTCCCCCGCGGGGGAGGCGAGCATCGGGCTCACGGGGGGCACCACCGGGAGGTCCCAGTCGCTCCCGTCGACGGCGCTTGCGCGCGGACCCCGTGCCATGCAGCGATGGTGGCATGGGGCGCGCGTGCGCGTAGCATCCGGCACGTGCCCGGACGCCTCGTCGATCGAGACCCTCACGTCTCGCCGGAGCGCCTCCTCACCGACCTGGTGCCTCCGCCTCACTTCGCGCAGGTGCGCTTCAGCACCTACGCGCCGGCTCCCGATCAGCCGAGCCAGACCGCCGCCGTGGCGGCCCTCGAGGCCTTCGCCGCACGGCTGGGCGAGCGCCCTGGGCGCAGGTGGCGAAGGCGTGCCGCACCGCCCGAGGAGCGCGCCGGCGTCTACCTCGACGGGGGCTTCGGGGTCGGCAAGACACACCTGCTCGCCTCGCTCTGGCACGTCGCCCCAGAACCGCGGGCCTACGGCACCTTCGTGGAGTACACCAACCTCGTCGGCGCCCTGGGATTCGCCGAGGCGGTGGCGCGGTTGTCGGCGTACCGGCTGGTCTGCATCGATGAGTTCGAGCTCGACGATCCCGGCGACACCGTGCTCATGTCGACGCTGCTCGGGACTCTCGTGGACGCCGGCGTGCGGCTCGCGGCGACGTCCAACACCCTGCCCGAGCGCCTGGGAGAGGAGCGCTTCGCCGCAGAGGACTTCCTCCGCGAGATCCAGGGTCTGTCCTCCCACTTCGACGTGGTGCGCATCGACGGTGAGGACTACCGCCACCGCGGCGCGCCCCTCGCCCCTGCGCCATCCGACGACGACGCCGTGGTCGCGGCCGCGGAGGCGATGCCCGGCGCGACGCTCGATGACTGGCGCGAGCTTCAGCGACACCTCGGCCGGGTCCATCCCTCGCGCTATTCGGCGCTCCTCGATGGCGTGAGCGGGGTGCACCTCACGCAGGTGCGCACTCTCACCGACCAGGTCGAGGCGCTGCGCACGGTCGTGCTCGTCGACCGTCTCTACGACCGCGACATCCCTGTCCGCGCGTCAGGCGTGCCGCTGGATCGCCTGTTCTCCGAGGAGATGCTCCAGGGCGGATACCGCAAGAAGTACCGCCGGGCCCTCTCTCGGATCATCGCCCTGGCTCGCGCGGGCGACACGCGCGAAGATAGGGCGAGCGGACCCTTCGTCATGCCATAGTCCCGGCATGGAAATGACCGGATTCTTCAGCGTCCTGGGCGTGGGCATCGTCATCGGCGTCATCGCCCGGATCCTCGTGCCCAGCATGCAGCCCATCGGGTGCCTCATGACGATCATCTGCGGCATCGTGGGCGCCGCCATCGGGACGTGGATCGGAGTGCAGTTCTTCGACCAGGTGTGGGGCTTCAGCTGGCTCACGCTCATCCTGCAGATCCTGGTCGCCACGATCCTGGTCGCGATCGTCGCTGCACTCTTCCGCAAAAGCTCGGCCTAGCCATGGGTGCGTGGAGCAACAGCAGGGAGCTCACCCGGCAGTCGTGGGCGGTGCTGAAGGACAACCGCTACCTCATGGCGTATCCCGTCGTGGGGATCGCCTTCGGGATCGTCCCCTTCGCGGTGGTGTTCGCCGGCGTGCTCGCGCTTGCGGCCAACCTCAATTGGGTCGGCTGGGGCCTGGTCGTCCTGGGCGTCTACCTGCTTGCGCTCGTCGGCACCTGGATCCAGGCGGGGCTCACGGTGAGCGCGGCAGCCGAGCTGGAGGGAGGGCATTCCTCCCTCGGGCATGGGCTCTCCACGGCCATGGGCAGGTTCGGGCGCCTGGCGCGGTGGGCCTTCGTGAGCGCCGTGGTGGGCGCCATCCTCGGGGCCGTGCGCGGCAACGACAGTGGCGGCATCGCCTCCGTGATCTTCCGCAATGTGCTCGCAGCCACCGCCGGTGTCATGTGGCAGCTCATCACGTTCTTCGTGATGCCGGCCATGATGCTCGACGATCTCGGCATGATCGACGCGATCAAGAAGTCGGCCTCCACCTTCAAGCAGCGGTGGGGGACGCAGATGTCGGGCGGAGTGCGCATCGGCGGCCTGATCGGTCTCATCGTCATCCTGCCCGCCACTCTCGTGCTGGCCGGCGGCGTCGTTCTCACGGTGGTCGGCTACGTGGCGCCGGGTATCGCGCTCGCCGTCGTGGGCCTGCTCGCGCTGCTCGTCGGCGGGCTCATCCTCAGCGCCATCCGGGGGGTGTTCTCGGTCGTGCTCTACCGCTACGCGACCCAGGGGGTGCTCGAGGGGGGCTTCACCGAGCAGCAGCTGGCCGGGGCGGTCAAGGTCAAGGCGTAGGCCAGGCGAGGCCTGCGGACGCGACCGCCGACGGCAGGGCGCGCGCCAGCCCCGAGACGTCCCTGGCTCGCGCGAGGTCGTCGCTGCCGAGCAGCATGACCACCTGCCCGTCGTCGCATTGGGCCACCACGCAAGCCTCGCGCCCGGCCGTCGCAGCCGTGACCTCGGGCGTGCGCTCGTTGCGGTGCACGACGTCGAAGGGCACGGGGAGGGTGGCGACGTAGGCGTCCCACTCCCGACGGCGTCGGACGGGGGAGTGGGTGATGTCGCAGAGCGTGCAGTGGCGGCCGGCCATCTTGCCGGCGATGTAGGCGATCTCCCCGCGCAGGCCGCCGTCGGCGTCGTAGACGCCGATGAGTCGTCGGACCTCCTGCATGCCTCCATGGTGGTGGAACGCAAGGGAATCCGCGACCGGGATTGCCGTGGTGCCGCGAGGTGGAGGCGGCTAGAGGCCCAGGGCCGCGGCTCGCTCGAGCTTTGCCTGTGTCAGCAGGGCGCGCAGGTCCGGTTCCTTCGGTCCCGCGGCTCGAACCTTGACGTGCCGAATTCGGGCACCTGTCCCTTCCAGGATCCCTTGCTCGTCATCAAGTGCGTCGGCGTGAAAGAAGCCGAGGTTCACCCAGGCGCGCTGGGGGGCGATGTATGCGTAGGACTCGCTCATCTTCTTCTCGCCCCAGCCATAGGCGGCGACGCCTTCACCCACCCGAGGAACTTCGACAACGTCGGGATGGATCTCCGCGATGAGGCCCCTCATGCGCCGGGCCAGAGCCGCGATGTCATCGGGACGACTGCTGACGATCTCGTCAAACGTCCCCAGGCGGGTTATCGAGATCACGCTTGACTCCTTGTGCTCGACGATGGCAGGACGAGCCATAGCGGAGATGGTGGGCGATACAGGATTTGAACCTGTGACCTCTTCCGTGTCAAGGAAGCGCGCTAGCCCCTGCGCCAATCGCCCGTGCGGGTGGTGCCCTTGCCTGTCTGCAACTGCCGGTGGTGCTCAACTGCTGGTGGTGCTGCGAGGTGGAGACGGGATTTGAACCCGTGTAGAGGGATTTGCAGTCCCTTGCCTCGCCTCTCGGCCACTCCACCGAAAGGTCTCGTGGACCCTTCGAGCGGACGACGGGACTCGAACCCGCGACCCTCACCTTGGCAAGGTGATGCGCTACCAACTGCGCTACGTCCGCGCGGACGGCGCCCGGGGGCGCCGCCAGGGAGACGACGATAGCCGACACGCCGAGTGAGCCTCAACGCGCCCCCGAGGCGACAGGATGGGCACGTGACGTCTGCCGGCCCCGAGCCGGTCGCCCATCTGGGCGGCCTCATCGCCCGCAACCTCGTCGAGGTGAGCGCGGATCCGCGCGTCCTGGACCGAGGGGGCCGATGGGCCGTCGCTGTCCCCTACGACGGCATACCCGTCTTCGCGCGCTTCGCGGACTGGCAGCCGGGCCCACCCGAGGCGGTGGCCGGTGCGTGGCGCGGACCGACGGCCTGGGCGACGTCGCTGGACCGCGACGGCTACGTGGCGGCGGTCGAGCGCATCCGCTCGCGCATCGCCGCGGGCGAGGTCTACCAGGCCAACGTCTGCAGGGTCCTCCGGGCGGAGGTGCCCGATCCTGGACGCGCGGACGTGGGCGGACTGCACGCGCTGCTGTGCCAGGGAAACCCCGCGCCGCACGCGGCCATGATCCGCATCCCCGGGGTGATCGAGATCGCCAGCGCATCCCCCGAGCTCTTCCTGGCGCGCACGGGCGACGTGCTCGAGACCGGACCCATCAAGGGGACGGGGCGGACCTCCAGCGACCTGCTGCCCAAGGATCGCGCCGAGAACGTCATGATCGTGGATCTCATGCGCAACGACCTGTCCCGCGTCTGCCGCACCGGCAGCGTCACCGTGCCCGCGCTCCTCGCCGAGGAAGCGCACCCCGGCCTGGTGCACCTGGTGAGCAGGGTCCGCGGACGGCTCGAGCCCGACGCGCGCTGGACCGACGTCCTCGAGGCCACCTTCCCTCCGGGGTCGGTCACGGGCGCGCCCAAGGTCGCCGCGATGGCCTGCATCGACGAGGTGGAATCGGCTCCGCGCGAGGTCTACTGCGGTGCCGTCGGCTGGGTCGACGCCGACGACGCCACCGCGAGCCTCGGCGTCGCCATCCGCACCTTCTGGGTCCGGGACGGGGAGGTCCGCTTCGGCACGGGCGCCGGGATCACCTGGTCCTCCGATCCCGAGGGCGAATGGCGCGAGACTGAGCTCAAGGCCGAGCGGCTCATCGCGCTCGCCGGCCGGTCATGGGAAGGGAGCGTGACGCCGTGAGGTTCTGGCTGTCGCACGCAGGCGGCCTGGTCGACGCGAGCGAGGCCAGGGTGTCCGTGCTCGACCACGGCTTCACCGTCGCAGACGGAGTCTTCGAGACGCTGAAGGTGGCCGACGGGGCAGCCTTCGCGCTCAGCCGCCACGTGGACCGGCTCATGCGCAGCGCAGGAGCGATGGGGCTGCCCGCGCCCGATCGCGCACAGGTGGTGAGCGCCGTACGCGAGACAGTCGAGGCCAATGCCCCACTGCTCGGAGCGCTCGGACGGCTCAGGATCACCTACACCGCGGGGGACGCCCCGCTCGGCAGCGATCGCGGCGAAGCAGGTCCCACGCTCGTCGTCGCAGTGTCGGCGATGCATCCCTGGCCGGAGTCCGCCGCCGTCATCACCGTCCCGTGGCCCCGCAATGAGCGAAGCCCCCTTGCCGGCGTGAAGTCGACGTCGTACGCCGAGAACGTGCTGGCGCTGGCGCGCGCGCACGATCACGGTGCGGGCGAGGCGCTCCTTCCCGACACGCAGGGCCGCTTGTGCGAGGGGACGGGCAGCAACGTCTTCCTCGTGCTCGACGGCCGTCTCCTCACCCCTTCGCTCGCGACGGGATGCCTGCCGGGCATCACGCGCGAGCTGGTCCTGGAGTGGTCGGATGCGGTCGAGGACGACGTGCCGCTCGCAGCCCTGGAGGCCGCGGAGGAGGTCTTCATCACCTCCTCGACGCGGGACGTGCAGCCCGTGCACCGCGTCGACTCCCGCAGCCTCGCGGCGCCGGGACCGGTCACTGCCGAGGTGCGCGACGAGTTCCGGCGGCGCTCTCGCGCTGACGTCGACCCCTGATCGGGGCTACCGTTGCGGGATGAGCGCGCGGCCCGACGAGCCCGAGACAGGGCCTGATCGCGACCGAGACCGTGACCGTCCGCATCGCCTGCGCGAGGGCTTCGAGGACGCCGTCGAGGGCCTGGAGGAGCGCGCCGAGGATCTCGCCGAGGACCTGGTCGAGGGCTTCGAGGAGACCGTCGACCGGGTGCTGCCCCCGCACATGCGCGCGCGAGCCTGGGCCCGGCGGCGCCGCTCGACGCATGTGATGTGGCAGGCCGGCGTCCTCATCTTGGGCTTCGGCCTCGTGCTGGCCGGCATCGCCATGCTCGTCTTGCCCGGTCCCGGCTGGGCCACGATCATCCTGGGCTTCATCGTGCTGGCGTCCGAGTACGCCTGGGCGAGCCGGCTCCTGGATCCAGTGAAGCGTTGGGCAAAGCGAGCGGCCGATGCCGCGCTGGACCCACGCGTGCGCAGGCGCAACCTCATCATCGCCGGCGCGCTCGTCATGGCGGGGGTCGCCCTCGCGTGGTGGTACGTCGCGACCTTCGGCCTGTCCCTGCAGCCGGTCACGGGGCTGCTCCCCGGCTAGACCGGTGCGGTAGTCTCACGGTCCGCACCACGAGCGGGCGATTAGCTCAGTGGTAGAGCACTCGCTTCACACGCGAGGGGTCACTGGTTCGAACCCAGTATCGCCCACCGGACTCTTGCGCTCCCGCGGGAGCCTGCGACGCCTCACCGGGGAGGATCCGTGCCGACCGTCACCATCGCTGCCGCCGATGGCCTCCGGTCGGCCGAGATCGATGACGGGGCCACCGCCGGCGATGTCGTGGCCGATGGGCGACGTGTCGTGGTCGCCCGCATCAACGGGGAGCTCCGCGACCTGGCGACCGAGTTGGCCGACGGCGACGTCATCGAGGCCGTCGGCGTCGACACCGCCGAAGGTCTCGCGGTCCTGCGTCACTCCACGGCCCACGTGCTGGCGCAGGCAGTGCAGGACACCTTCCCCGAGGCCAAGCTCGGCATCGGCCCGCCGGTGCGGGACGGCTTCTACTACGACTTCTCCGTCGAGCGGCCCTTCACCCCCGAGGACCTGAAGGCTCTCGAGAAGCGGATGCAGGAGATCGTGAAGTCCGGCCAGCGGTTCTCCCGCCGCGTCGTCACCGACGCCGAGGCCACGCGCGAGCTCGCGGGCGAGCCCTTCAAGCTGCGCCTGATCGGCAGCGAGGGCGGGGCCGAGGTGATGGAGGTCGGCGGGTCCGAGCTCACGATCTACGACAACGTCGACGCCAAGTCGGGCGCGGTCTGCTGGGCGGACCTGTGCCGCGGGCCGCACGTGCCCGACACCCGCTTCATCCCGCCCAATGCCTTCAAGCTCATGCGCACCGCGGCGGCGTACTGGCTCGGCGACCAGGCCAATGAGCAACTGCAGCGCGTCTACGGCACGGCGTGGCCGTCCAAGGAGGAGCTCCAGGCCTACCTCACCTTCCTCGAGGAGGCCGAGAAGCGCGACCATCGCAAGCTCGGCGCCGAGCTCGACCTCTTCAGCTTCCCCGAGGAGATCGGCTCCGGCCTCGCGGTGTTCCACCCCAAGGGCGGCGTGGTGCGGCGCGTCATGGAGGACTACTCCCGGCGTCGCCACGAGGAGGCGGGCTACGAGTTCGTCAACACGCCCCACATCACGAAGTCAGCGCTCTTCGAGAAGTCAGGCCACCTCGACTGGTACGCCGAGGGGATGTACCCGCCCATGCAGCTCGATGCCGAGGTCGATGCGGACGGCATCGTGCGTCGCCAGGGCTTCGACTACTACCTCAAGCCGATGAACTGCCCCATGCACAACCTGATCTTCGACGCCCGTGGGCGCTCCTACCGCGAGCTGCCGCTGCGGCTGTTCGAGTTCGGCACGGTCTACCGCTACGAGAAGTCCGGCGTGGTGCAGGGCATGACCCGCGCGCGTGGCTTCACCCAGGACGATGCTCACATCTACTGCACGCGCGAACAGATGGCCGATGAGCTCGACAAGCTGCTCACGTTCGTGCTCGACCTGCTGCGCGACTACGGCCTCGAGGACTTCTACCTCGAGCTGTCCACCCGGGATCCGGAGAAGTCCGTGGGATCGGACGAGGTGTGGGCCGAGGCGACCGAGGTGCTGCGCGAGGCCGCCGAGAAGCAGGGCCTGGAACTCGTGCTCGACGAGGGTGGCGCGGCGTTCTACGGACCCAAGATCTCGGTGCAGGCCAAGGACGCGATCGGGCGCACCTGGCAGATGTCGACGATCCAGCTCGACTTCAACCTCCCCGAGCGATTCGACCTCGAGTACGCCGCCCCGGATGGCACGCGCCAGCGGCCCGTGATGATCCATCGCGCGCTCTTCGGCTCCATCGAGCGCTTCTTCGCCGTGCTGCTCGAGCACTACGCGGGCGCCTTCCCCCCGTGGCTGGCACCCGTGCAGGTCGTCGCGATCCCGGTCTCGGACGCTCACGTGGACTACCTGCACGAGGTGGCCTCTCGCCTGCGTGAGCAGGGGATCCGCGTCGAGGTCGACGACGCGGACGATCGCATGCAGAAGAAGATCCGCACGGCGCAGAAGTCCAAGGTGCCCTACATGCTCATCGCCGGCGACGACGACATGGCCGCAGGAGCCGTGTCCTTCCGCTACCGCGACGGCAGCCAGCGCAACGGCGTGCCCGTGGACGAGGCGGTCGCCGAGATCCTCTCCGCGGTCGCCGAGCGACGCCAGGTGGAGAGCGCGCCGTCATGACCGAGGGGCCGGTGCTCGACCACGGAGGCATGCCGGATCGCTGGCAACGCCTGTGGACGCCGCACCGCGAGGCCTACCTCCGCGGCGAGAGCCGGCCTGCGCACGACGGCCCCGGTGACGAGTGCCCCTTCTGTCGCGCCCCCGGCCTTCCCGAGGGTGAGGGGCTCGTCGTGGCACGCGGGGATGCGGCGTACGTCGTGATGAACCTCTATCCCTACAACGCTGGGCACCTGCTCGTGTGCCCCTACCGCCACGTGGCGGACTACACCGAGCTCGACCCGGCCGAGGTGGCGGAGATCGGGCGCCTCACCCAGCGGTCCATGGAGGTTCTGCGCCAGGTCACGCGGGCGCAGGGCTTCAACATCGGCATCAACCAGGGCAAGGTCGGCGGTGCCGGCATCGCCGGCCATCTGCACCAGCACGTCGTGCCGCGTTGGGGAGGCGACACCAACTTCCTCCCGGTGGTGGGGCACACCAAGACGATGCCGCAGTTGCTCGACGAGACCCGGGAACTCCTCGCAGAGGCGTGGCTCGGCTGATGGCGATCATCAGCGGCCCCGGCGGCGTCGACCTCGAGGGTGCGCTCGCGGCAGCCGGCGTGCGGTTCGTCCATGCTCCGGGAGACGACGCACCCGCGGAACTCGTGGCGCAGATCCTCCAGCCCGACGAGCGCGAGATCCGTGCGGTCGTGGTGGCGGACCCGCCCGAGCCGGGAGGCGAGCACGCCGGCATGGGTGCATGGCACGTCAATGCGGTCGACGAGGTGCACTTCGTGCGCAGCGGACGCGGCCTCCTGCAGTTCTCGTTGCCCGAGGGCACGTGCACCGTGGAGGTTTCAGCGGGCGACGTCATGATCGTGCGAGGCGCCGAGCATCGCTACCTGCCGATCGAGCCGCAGGAGTGGGTGCTGCGTCACTCCGGGCCCGCGGATGCCGACCTGGGCGCCCGCGACACCGGCCGCGCAGCCGGGCCGTGGCCCGCACGCGATTGAGGGTCTCCCAGACGCGCGCGAGCCCCTCGGCCACATGGGCCGGCATGGCTTCATGGCCGTGGTAGCGGCGCCCGGACCGGCTCGCTGTCGACGCTCACGCCGAACCGGCTCGCGAGGCGATCGAGCACGACGTCGACGTGCGCCTCGCCCATGCACCACAGCACGATGTGACCGGTGTCAGGGTTGCGCTCCACTCGCAGGGTCGGATCCTCGGCGGCGAGGCGCCCGAGTGCGGCCGTGAGCCTGCCCTCGTCCGACGACGCATGCGCCAGGATCGCGATGGGGAGCAGCGGCTCGGGCATGGACCAGGGCTCGATGAGGAGCGGGTGATCGGGTGAGGAGAGGGTGTCCCCGGTCTCGGCGTGTGGGAGCTCGGCCACGAGGCCGATGTCACCGGCACCCAGGGCTGCGATGGCCTGGAGCGACGTGCCCACGCGCGTGCTGATGGCGCCCATACGCTCGTCGACCTCGTGATCGTCGTGCCCGCGGTCGGACAGGAAGTGACCGGACACATGAAGCGCCGCATCGGGATGCAGCGTGCCGGAGAACACGCGCACGAGCGAGACACGTCCGACGTTGGGATCGGACGATGTCTGCACCACCTCGGCGCAGAGCGGCCCCGAAGGGACGCACGACAGCGGAGCCATGGGGCTCCCGTCGGGCCCAGTGACGAGCGGCAGGGGATGCTCCAGCGGCGACGGGAAGCCGCGCGTCATCACCTGGAGGAGCTCGGCCATGCCGAAGCCCGTCGGGGCGGTGGCGGTGAAGAGCACGGGGAAGAAGTGCCCGCGTGCGACGGCCTTCTCCACTTCCGACATTGCCGCCTCGAAGGGGATCTCCCCTCCACTGAGGAAGCGCTCCACGAGTTCCTCGTCCTCGGACTCGGTGATGATCGCCGCGAGGAGCCCGGCGCGTGCATCCGAGATCAGGTCCACATGCTGTGGATCGGCATCGCGATCCACGCGCACCCCGTCGGAGTAGTCGCGGATGCCCTGGGAGATCAGATCGATGAGGCCCGCCACTCGACCATCGTCCGCATGCATCGGCAGGTAGAGGGGCAGGATGCCCGTGCCTTCGCCGAGCATCGCCTGGCACGCCTCGACGGTGCCCTCGGCATCCGCGCGGTCATCATCCAACTGCGTCACCACGATGGCACGCGGCATGCCCACGGCCGCGCACTCGTCCCACAGCATGGCCGTGGCCGTGTCGACCCCCTCGACCGCTGACACCACGAACAGGGCCGCGTCGGCGGCGCGCAGGCCAGCACGCACCTCGCCCACGAAGTCGGCGTAGCCGGGAGTGTCGAGCACGTTCAAGCGGATGCCCTCCCACTCCAGGGGCACCAGGCTCAGCGAGACGGATCGCTGCTGACGCCGCTCGGCATCCTGTGTGTCGGACAGCGTGGTCCCGTCCTCGACGGTGCCGGGCCGGGCGAGGGCACCCGTCGCGACGGCGAGCCGCTCCACCAGCGTGGTCTTGCCCGAGTGGCTGGGCCCGACGAGCACGACGTTGCGTATCCGGGCCGGGTCGATCGGGGCGGTGAGGGTCACGGCAGCCTCCCTGGCGATGCGACACGGCCCGGCCGGGCAGATGCCGAGCCTTCGCAAGCCACCCTTGCCGTCGGGGACGTCGGGCGCAAGGGACTTCGGCCTCCGCCTGGCGCATCGTCGGGCCGAGGCGAGCGCCGTACGATGGGGCGGCCGGACCCGCCGGCACGCGCCGAGGCGTCGGCGAGACCGCCGTGGACCCCTCCACGGCCGAGGAGTGGTCGTGCTCAACAATCCGGCGGCGCGCAAGGTGTCCACCGCCGTCCTCGAGCCCGTTGCGCGACTGCTCCTGAGGCTCCACGTGTCACCCGATGCCGTGACGGTGGTCGGGACCCTCATCACGTGCACGGCCGCGCTCTACTTCTTCCCGCGCGGCGACTTCGTCCCGGGCGTGCTCATCATCGCCGCGTCCGTGATCGCCGACCTGCTCGACGGCACGATGGCGCGGCTGTCCGGCCGGGCGGGGCCCTGGGGCAACTTCCTCGACGCCACCCTCGACCGCGTCGCCGACGGCTGCGTCTTCGGCGCCCTAGTGCTGTGGGCCGCGTCCACGGGCAATCCGTGGACCACGGGGGCGGCACTCACCTGCCTGGTGGGCGGCCAGGTCATCTCCTATGCCAAGGCGCGCGCGGAGGCGGTCGGTGCCACCGCCAACGTCGGCATCGCGGAGCGTGCCGAGCGCCTGATCGTGGTACTCCTGGCCGCTCTGCTCGCCGGGCTCGGCGTTCCCTATGTCCTCCCCGTCGCCCTCGGCGGCCTCGCCGTGCTGAGCGTCATCACCGTCGTGCAGCGGATCGTCGTGGTCAGGCGCCAGCTGAAGGCACCGGGCGGGAGCGGCGCGTGAGCGTGTCCGACACCCTGACGGAAGTGGGGTTCGGAGCAGGCTGGGCCGCCGTCAAGCGGCTCCCCGAGCCGGTCGTTGACCGCGCCTTCCGGGCGCTGGCCGATCGGACGTATCGCAAGGACGGACCCGGCGTCCGCCAGCTGCGGGCCAACCTCGCGCGAGTGCTCTCGCCGGCACGCTCAGCGGAGCTGGAGGAGACCACCCACGAGGGCGTGCGGCGCTACCTGCGCTACTGGAGCGAGGCCTTCCGACTGCCCTCGTGGTCCCCGCAGCGGCTGCGCGACACCTTCGATCTCATCGAGGGGCAGGAAGCGCTCGACGCGGCCGTGGCCGCCGGGACAGGCGCGGTCATGGTGACCAGCCACAGCGGCAACTGGGACCACGCCGGTGCCTGGGCCTGCGACCGCTACGGCGGCCTCGTCACCGTCGCGGAGCGCCTCAAGCCCGCGGGCCTCTACGACAAGTTCGTGGCCTATCGCGAATCGCTCGGCATGGAGGTGCTCCCGTTCGGAGGCGACGACACCTTCCGCACGCTGCTGCGCCGCCTCCGCGAGGGCAAGCTCGTCTGCCTGGTGGCCGATCGTGACCTGTCCGGCAGCGGCGTCCCCGTCGAGTTCTTCGGCGAGACGGCATCGATGCCCGCCGGGCCCGCGACCTTGTCGCTCCTCACGGGAGCCCCGCTCATGCCCGTGGAGTTGTGGCATGTGGACGGCGGCCTCGCCGGACGCGTGCACCAGGCCCTGCCCACGCCTGACAGTGGCGAGCGCAAGGAGCGCGTCGCGACGCTGACGCAGTCCATGGCCGACGTCTTCGCCGAGTGCATCGCCGCCCATCCGGCGGACTGGCACATGATGCAGCGCCTCTGGCTCAGCGACCTGCCGCAGCGGGTCGCAGCGTGAAGATCGGCATCGTCTGCCCCTATGCCTGGGACGTGCCGGGGGGAGTGCAGGCTCACATTCGCGACCAGGCCGAGACGCTCATCGAGATGGGCCACGAGGTCAGCGTCATCACGCCGGTCGAGGACCCGACCTCCTTGCCTCCCTACGCCGTCGACGGCGGCCGCCCAAGGCCCGTCCCCTACAACGGCTCGGTGGCCCGGCTCACCTTCGGGGTCAAGGCCACCGCACGCGTGCGTCGCTGGATCCGCGAGGGAGAGTTCGACGTGCTGCACGTGCACGAGCCGCTCGCCCCATCGCTCGGCGTCCTCGCCTGCTGGGCGGCCCGCGGCCCCATCGTGGCGACAGTGCACTCCTCCATCGAGCGCTCCAGGGTGCTCGTCACCGGCTACTACCTCGCCCAGACCGCACTGGAGAAGATCTCCGCCCTCGTCGCCGTGAGCGAGCATGCTCGCCGCACGATCGTCGACCACCTCGGCGGTGACGCGGTCCTCATCCCCAACGGCGTCCGCGTCGATCACTATGACGGCGCGCTGCCTCTGCGCGAGTGGGACGGCCCCGCCATCGGATTCCTCGGGCGGATGGACGAGCCGCGCAAGGGACTGCCGGTCCTGCTCGAGGCCTTCGCCGGCATCCGTGCTCGCCGGCCCGACGCCACGCTCGTCCTCATCGGGCCTGGGGACCCGGATGAGGTGCTCGCGGACGTGCCGGCGCACGTGCGCGGTGCCATCGTGGCGCTCGGCCGCCTCGATGAGGCGGACAAGGCTCGTGCCCTCGCGTCCCTGGACGCCTACGTCGCGCCGAACACGGGCGGAGAGTCCTTCGGCATCGTCCTGCTCGAGGCCATGGCGGCAGGCGCCCCCGTCGTCGCGAGCGACCTGGATGCCTTCGCTCGCGTCCTCGACGGCGGCCGGTGCGGGGTGCTCTTCCCCGTCGGCGATGCCGCCGCCCTGGAGACCACCGTGGTGGGGCTTCTCGATGATGCGGACGAGCGCGCACGGCTCGTGGAGGCCGGAGCGCGTCGCGTCACGGCGTACGACTGGCGCACGGTCGCAGGCGATCTCATCGACGTCTATGCCAGCGTCACCGCGGGCCAGGGCAAGGTCCGGGAGGACCTGCGCGGCCAGATCGTCGGGCGACTGGCCAGCCGCCGGTCGGCGGGGGCCGGCTGATGGGCGCCTGGTGGTGGGCCATCGCGGCGGTCGTCGCGATCGCCTTCGTCGGGCTCTACCTCAGCATGACGGCGGGCCGGCTGGACAGGCTGCACCGCCGCATCGACACGTCACTGCACGCCCTGGACACGCAATTGCTGCGGCGCTCGGCGCTGTCGCTGGACATGGCGGCGAGCGGGGTCTTCGACCCCGCGACAGCGGTGGTGGTGGCGGATTCGGCCCACGGCGCTCGGGCGGCGTCGGAGGACGACATCATCGCGCGCGGCCTCGCGGAGAGCGATCTCACACGCGTGCTCGTCGAGGCCATCCCCGATGCCCAGGAGGCCGAGGACCTACGCGAAGCGGCACCCGATCCCGCCATGCTCGATGACCTGAGGCGGACCTGCGTGCGCGTGCAGTTGTCGCGTCGCTTCCACAATGACGCCGTGCGTGCCTGCCGGCAGGTGCGCCGGCAGCGCCTCGTGAGGTGGCTGCGCCTCGCCGGCCACACGCCCTGGCCTGAGACGGTGGAGATGGACGACACGCCGCCGCCGGGCCTTACCGCGCGCTGAGCGGGTGTCCCGACGTACCGTGGATCAATGCGCCTGACCGTGACCCTCGCCATCGGTGCGCTCTTCCTCGTCGGCTGCGGCGGCGGCGAGCCCGCCCCCGTCACGCCCAGCCCGAGCCCGACCCCGACGACCTCCTCGGCCTCGGCGAGCCCGTCGGCGCTGCCGACCCCGTCCGATGGCATCCCGGCGGGGGCCTCGCCCTTCTCCGGCCTGCCGGGCGGCGAGGGCAAGCCGGTCCTGGCCGTGAAGATCGACAACACGCGCCCGGCCATGCCCCACTCCGGCCTGCGGTCCGCCGACCTCGTCTACGTGACCGAGGTCGAGTGGGATCTCACGCGCTTCATCGCGATCTTCAACTCCCAGATCCCCGACGTGATCGGGCCGGTGCGCTCGGCCCGCGTCAGCGACATGGACATCCTCGTCCCCTTCGGCAAGATCGCCTTCTCGAACTCCGGAGCCCAGTCCAAGCTGCTTCCGGTGATCGCCGCCGCCAACCTCTACGACGTCTCGGCGGAGAAGGCCTACGCCGCGTTCTACGACGATCCCGGGCGCCCAGCGCCGGTCAATCACATGGCCGATCCCCGCACCCTGCTGGCGGCAGCGCCCGACGCGGAGGTCGCCCGCGACATCGGATTCGTCTTCTCCGCGGAGCCTCCCGCTGGCGGCACGCCGGTGTCGACGGTGACCGCGACATGGCCTTCGTCCGAGGTGTCCTTCACCTGGGACGCCGCAGCGGGCGACTTCATCGTGGGACTCAACGGCGAGGAGTCGCGCGCCACCGAGGGCGGCCCCCAGCGCGCGGCCACCGTGGTCATCCAGTCGGTTCAGCAGTCCGATTCCGGCTACGGCGATCGCTACGGCGGCCGCACCCCCCTCATCGAGACCGTGGGCACCGGAGCCGCCATCGTCCTGCGCGATGGCCGGATGTGGTCGGTGACCTGGGAGCGGCCCACCCTCGAGGAGGGCACCCGCTTCTTCCTGCCCGACGGCACGCAGATGCCGTTTGCCATCGGGCAGGAGTGGATCGTGCTCATGGACGAGTCCATGAAGCCCAAGATCACCTGAGGCCAGGGCCGACCGGGGCGGGCGCCCCGTCGGCCTGCCGCTCGCGCGCACCCCGACTACCATGGGCGCAGGCCGCGGGCGTCGCGGCACTGTCGTGAGAGGTCACCGTGTCGGATTCCCCCAGCCTTGTCACCGGCACCACCCGCGTGAAGCGGGGAATGGCGGAGATGCTCAAGGGCGGCGTGATCATGGACGTCGTCACCCCGGAGCAGGCGAAGATCGCCGAGGACGCCGGAGCGGTCGCGGTCATGGCGCTGGAGCGCGTGCCCGCTGACATCCGCGCCCAGGGTGGCGTCGCCCGCATGTCCGACCCCGACATGATCCAGGGCATCATCGAAGCGGTCACCATCCCCGTGATGGCCAAGGCGCGCATCGGTCACTTCGCCGAGGCCCAGGTCATCCAGTCCCTCGGCGTCGACTACATCGACGAGTCCGAGGTGCTCACGCCCGCGGACTACTCCAATCACATCGACAAGTGGCAGTTCACCGTGCCCTTCGTGTGCGGCGCCACCAATCTCGGCGAGGCACTGCGGCGCATCACCGAAGGCGCCGCCATGATCCGCTCCAAGGGCGAGGCCGGCACAGGAGACGTGTCCAATGCCGTCACCCACATGCGGCGGATCCTGGGCGAGATCCGCGCGCTGGCCGCGCGTTCGGACGACGAGCTCTTCGTTGCCGCCAAGGAGCTCCAGGCCCCCTACGAGCTCGTGGTCGAGGTCGCCCGGTCCGGGCGCCTGCCCGTGGTGCTCTTCACGGCGGGTGGCATCGCGACCCCGGCCGACGCCGCGATGATGATGCAGCTGGGCGCCGAGGGCGTCTTCGTCGGCTCGGGCATCTTCAAGTCCGGTGACCCGGTGAAGCGCGCCGAGGCCATCGTGCAGGCCACCCGCCACTTCGACAATCCCGATGTCGTGGCGAAGGTGTCGCGCGGCCTGGGCGAGGCGATGGTCGGCATCAATGTCGCCGACATCCCGGTCCACCACCGCCTCGAAGACCGGGGCTGGTGACGGGCGCAGCGCCCTCGATCGGCGTCCTGTCCCTCCAGGGTGACGTCCGCGAGCACCTCAGGGCGCTCGTCGAGGCCGGTGCCGAAGCGGTGCCGGTCGGCGATGCCGGGCAGTTGGCCTCGGTCGATGCCCTGGTGATTCCCGGGGGCGAGTCGACGACGATGTCCATGCTGGCCGTCCGGGACCAGCTCATGGAGCCGCTGCGCGCCGCGCGCGCGGAGGGCATGCCGATGTACGGATCCTGCGCAGGGATGATCATGCTCGCTGACGACGTCCTGGACGCGCGCGCCGACCAGGAGACGGTCGGGGGCATCTCCATGGTCGTGCGCCGCAATGCGTTCGGGCGCCAGGTGGACTCCTTCGAGACGCACATCGACGTCGCCGGGATCGAGGGGAGCTTCCCCGCGGTCTTCATCCGGGCCCCGTGGGTGGAGTCGGTGGGGGAGGGCGTCGAGGTCCTCGCCCGGGTGACCCTGCCCAACAGGGGCGGCTCCGCCGTCCCGCCGGACACGGCGGGTGGGGCGGATACGATCGTGGCGGTCAGGCAGGGGCCGCTCGTCGCCACCTCGTTCCACCCGGAGCTCACCGGTGACGCGCGCTTCCACGAGATGTTCGTCCGGATTGTGAGGCAGTACGCATGAGCGGCCACTCCAAGTGGGCGACCACCAAGCACAAGAAGGCCGTCGTCGACGCCCGGCGCGGCAAGCTCTTCGCCCGGCTCATCAAGAACATCGAGGTGGCGGCGCGCCAGGGCGGGGGAGACCCCGCGGGCAATCCGACTCTCTACGACGCCATCCAGAAGGCCCGCAAGAGCTCCGTCCCCCTCGACAACATCGAGCGTGCGGTCAAGCGCGGCTCGGGCGCTGAGGCCGGGGGCGCCGACTACCAGACGATCATGTACGAGGGCTACGGCCCCAATGGCGTGGCGGTGCTCGTCGAGTGCCTCACCGACAACCGCAATCGCGCCGCGTCGGAGGTTCGCGTCGCGCTCACGCGCAACGGCGGCAGCATGGCCGACCCGGGATCGGTGTCCTACCTCTTCAGTCGCAAGGGCGTCGTCATGGTGCCGCGCTCGGATGACGTCGACGAGGACTCCATCCTGTCCGCCGTTCTCGAGGCCGGCGCCGAGGAGGTCAACGATCTCGGTGACACCTTCGAGGTGCTCAGCGAGGCCGGGGATGTCGTCGCCGTGCGGACCGCCCTGCAGGCGGCGGGTATCGACTACGACTCGGCAGAGGCGACCTTCGTGCCGAGCATGTCCGTCCCGGTCGATGCCGACGTGGCGCGCAAGGTCTTCCGGCTCGTCGAGGCCCTCGAGGACAGCGATGACGTCCAGAACGTCTACACCAATGTCGACGTGAGCGACGACGTGCTCGCGAGCCTCGACGCCTGATCGAGCCAGGCGCAGGAGGGGAGGCCGGGATGGCCGGAGCGGGACGGCAACTCACGGGATGGGATGCCGCGACGTGGCGCACCTCCGCGGGCAGTCCGCATCTGCGCTCGACGGTCGTCGCGCTGGTGCTGCTCGACTCCGAGCCGGACTGGGAGCGCCTGCGCGCGCGCGTCGAGCGGCTCACGCGCATGGTGCCCGTGCTGCGCCAGCGTCCGCTCAGGGGCGTCTTCGGAGTGGCGTCACCTCGCCTGGCGGTCGACCCCGACTTCGACCTGGGGCTCCACCTGCGGCGCATGCGCCTGGCGGGCGAGGGGACCTGGGCCGAACTCCTCCAGGAAGCGCGGCGAGTGAGCCTGACCGATTTCGACCGCGATCGCCCGCTGTGGGAGCTCGTGCTCGTGGAGGGCCTCGAGGGGGGCCGGGCCGCATTGCTGCTCAAACTGCATCACGCCATCGCTGACGGACAGGCGACGGTGCTCATCGGCCTCAATCTCGTGGAGCTCGGCACCGACCCCAACCCGGACGAGCCCGAGGCTCCCGAGGCGCCCGAGCCCGTGGCCGCAGGAGCGCCCGAGGTGAGCGTCGCGGACATCGTCGACAACGTGCGTCGCGGGATCGGCGCCGCAGAGCGCGTGGGCGAGGCCATGGTGGCGCTCGCGCGCGGCACCTTCACCGATCCCGTCGCGACCTGGACCTCCGTGCTCGGCACGCTGGCCTCCGTCGGCCGCTTCACCGCCGTGCCGGACGGTCCGCTGTCACCGCTCATGACCGAGCGGGGTACGACGTACCACTTCGCGGCGTTCGACCTGCCCTTCGCCCACCTTCGCGCATCGGCCAAGGAGCGGGACTGCAGCGTCAACGACGCCTTCATGGCGGCTGTGGGACTCGGCCTGGAGCGCTACCATGTGCGGCGCGGGAGCGTGGCCGACGACCTGCGCTTCAACGTCCCCATCAGCCTGCGCGGCGATGCGGGTGACACCTCGGCCCAGGCATCCAACGCCGTGACGATCGCGCGCATCGCCCTGCCGGTCGCGGGGCTCACCGTCGACGAGCGCATGCAGGCCGCGCATGAGGCGGTGGCGCGATGGCGACACGAGCCGGCCCTGCGCTTGGCGGATCCGCTCGCCGAGATCAGCTGGCTCGTTCCCGTGCCCGTGCTCGCTCAGGCGGCACTCGCCAGCGACGTCACCACGAGCAACGTCCCGGGACCGCCCGTGCCGCTCTACGTCGCGGGTGCGCGCATTGCCGGCATCTACCCGCTGGTGGCGACCATCGGCGCCGCGGTCAACGTCACGATGGTGACCTACGACGGGTCCGCCTTCGTCGGCGTCTCCGCCGACGATCGGGCCGTGCCCGACCTGGACGACCTCGTGGCCGACCTGCGTTCGGGCTTCGCCACGGTCACCGGAGGCCGCGTAGGCCCTGCTGATCCCCTGGGGCACGGGGGGCCCGACGACGGCACGCCGAAGGCCCGCGCGATCCGCGAGGCGGACACCGCAGGGCAGTAGTCTTCGCACAGGTGTTCGCATAGGCCCGGGTCCCGGGTCGCGGAGGAGGCGCTCGTGCGGGTCATGGGCGTGGATCCCGGGCTCACCCGATGCGGGGTCGGCGTCGTCGAGGGGGCACCCGGACGCACGCTGCACCTGATCGACGTCGTGGTGGTGCGCACGCCACCCGAGGCGCCCCTCGAGGAGCGACTGACCGGACTGGAGCGGGCCCTCGAGGAGCTGGTGGCCCGCCACCAGCCGGAGATCATTGCCGTCGAGCGCGTCTTCAGCCAGCACAACCTGCGCACCGTGATGGGCACGGCCCAGGCTGGGGCTGTGGCGGCCCTGGCTGCTGGCCGTCGAGGCATCCCGCTCAGCCTGCGCACGCCCAGCGAGGTCAAGGCCGCCGTGACCGGCAGCGGCCGGGCCGACAAGGCGCAGGTGACGACCATGGTCACGCGCGTGCTGCGCCTCGATGAGCCCGTGCGTCCTGCGGACGCGGCGGACGCGCTCGCCCTGGCCATTACCGAGATCTGGCGCGGGGGTGCCGAGCGTCGACTCCAGGCCGCCGCCGGAGCGCGACGGTGATCGCCTCGGTCAGCGGAGTGGTGGCGGCGGTGCAACCCTCCGGCGTGGTGGTCGAGGTCGGCGGCGTCGGCATCAGCGTGGCCTGCACGCCGCAGACCGCCGCTTCTGCCAGTAGGGGTGACACCCTGGCCCTGCACACCAGCCTGGTGGTGCGGGAGGACTCGCTGACGCTCTACGGATTCTCCGACTCCGAGCAGCGGGACGTCTTCGAGCTCGTGCAGACCGTCTCAGGGGTCGGCCCGCGCACCGCACTCGCGGTGCTGGCCACGATGGCGCCAGACGACCTGCGCCAGGCCATCGCCACCGAGGACGTCGCCAGCCTCACCCGCGTGCCGGGGATCGGCACCAAGGGCGCGCAGCGACTCATCATCGAATTGAAGGACCGGTTGCGCGCGGTGGCGCGTCCGGGCGAGCCGCCCTCCAGCGACGGTGCCGAGACGGTGCGCAGCGCGCTCATGTCCCTCGGGTGGCCTGCGCGCGATGCCGATCGTGCCGTCGCAGCGGTCGCGGGGCAGGTTGGCGCGGACGCGGACGTCGCACAGCTCCTGCGGGCGGCCCTGCAGCATCTGGACCGGCGATGACGGGCGACGAGTGGATCGAGGAGCGCGACCGTGAGGCGGAGCGCCTCGTGGACGCGCACGCTGACGAGACCGAGCGGGCGCTCGAGGGTGCCCTGCGCCCCCGCAGTCTCGACGAGTTCATCGGCCAGTCGCGTGTGTGCGCGCAGCTCGATGTCGTGCTCCAGGCCGCTCGACGGCGCGAGCGACCCGCCGATCACGTGCTGCTCTCCGGCCCGCCCGGGCTCGGCAAGACGACCCTGGCCTCCATCGTTGCCGAGGAGATGGCGGCGCCGCTGCGCCTGACCAGCGGGCACGCCCTGCAGCACGCCGGTGACCTCGCTGCCATCCTGTCGAGCCTGCAGCCCGGCGAGGTGCTCTTCATCGACGAGATCCACCGCCTGGCGCGGGCGGCCGAGGAGATGCTCTACGTCGCCATGGAGGACTTCCGCGTCGACGTCATCGTCGGCAAGGGGCCCGGAGCGACCGCGCTGCCCCTCGATCTCGCACCCTTCACCCTGGTCGGTGCCACCACGCGCGTCGGCCTGCTCCCGGGCCCGCTGCGCGATCGATTCGGCTTCACGGCGCACCTGGACTTCTACGACGAGGCCGACCTGCGCTCGATCCTCGAGCGTTCGGCCGACCTGCTCGCCGTGCGGATCGACGACGAGGGCATCTCCGAGATCGCCCGTCGCTCCCGCGGGACCCCTCGCATCGCCAACCGCCTGCTGCGCCGCGTGCGCGACTGGGCGCAGGTGCACGGCACGGGCGATGTGGATCACGCGGCCGCGCGCGCCGCGCTCGACCTATACGAGGTCGACGCGCTGGGCCTGGACCGACTGGATCGCTCGGTCCTCGATGCGCTGGTCCGCAAGTTCGACGGGGGGCCCGTCGGGCTCTCCACGCTCGCGGTCGCGGTCGGGGAGGAGCCGGAGACCGTGGAAACCGTCGCCGAGCCCTTCCTGGTCCGGCACGGGCTCCTCGCCCGGACATCGCGCGGGCGCGTCGCCACCGCGGCGGCGTACGCCCACCTCGGTGTGGCGCCGCCGTCGGGCACCTGGCCCGAGCAGGGTCTCCTGGGCTTCCCCGACGCCTCCGGCCACGCCTCGCCGGGGGGCTCCGGCTAGGCTCTTGGCCACCTGCGCCGACGTCGGCGCTGCCGTCTTCGAGGGGTGCATTCGTGGAAAGCCTGGGCACGCTGCTGCCGATTCTCCTCATCGGCGTCGTCTTCTACCTCCTCATCATGCGCCCTGCCCGCAATCGGCAGCGCAAGCAGGCGGAGATGATGTCGTCGCTCGCCCCCGGAGCGCGCATCATGACGACGGCCGGCGTCTACGGCACGGTGGTCTCCCTCGACGACGACGACGCCGAGATCGAGATCGCCCCCGGGGTGGTCATCCGCGTGGTCAAGGCCGCGATCGGCAAGGTCATGGATACCGAGCAGACGCCTGCTGACGCGACCGACGCGCCCGACCGCGACGGTGCCGCCGAGCCGCCGCACTCCGGCGCCTCGTCGTAGCCCACCGCCCTCACGTCCACGCGCAGAAGGAAGACACGTGCCTCCCGCCAACCGCAGCAGCCGCACCGGCTCGCAGACGCATCCCGGCCGCCTGCTCCTCATCATGGCGCTCATCACCGCCGCGCTCGCAGTGTGGGCCTTCTGGCCCGGCCAGGACAACGTCGTACGACTCGGACTGGACCTGCGTGGCGGCACCCAGGTCATCCTGCAGCCCAAGGCGGTGCAGGAGGGCGCCACGATCACGGACGACCAGCTGGCACAGACGGTCCAGATCATCCGCCAGCGCGTCGACGGCGTAGGCGTGGCCGAGGCCGAGGTCACCGTGCAGGGATCGGGCGAGGGAGCCGCCATCGTCGTCTCGGTGCCCGACGTGAGCCAGGAGCGGCTCGTCGAGCTGGTGGGTCGGACCGCGCTGCTGGACTTCCGACCGGTGTGGACCATCCTCGGACCCGCGCCCGCAACCCTCGACGACACCGCTGCTCCGGCCCCGGCGCCCACGGGCGACGACACGGCCACCTCCGCGCGCATCGTGCAGGCCGCCGACAACACCCCTGAGTTCCAGGCCGAGGTGGCCGCGCTCGACTGCCTCGATCCGATCAATCAGTCCGGCGGCAGCCCGGACGTTCCGGAGCTGTGGCTCGGGACCTGCGACACCGACGGCGCGGCGAAGTACTCCCTGCAGCCGGCGTTCATCAAGGGCACCAACGTCACCGATGCCGTGGCCCAGCTGCCCCAGCAGGGCGTCGGCGGGTGGGTTGTGAGCCTCACCTTCGACAGCGAGGGTGCCCGCGCGCTCGCCGAGTCATCCCAGGAGCTCTACGCGCTGCCCGACTGCACCCCCGGCGGAGCCAGCCCCTGCAACGCCTTCGCGATCGTGCTCGACGGGGTGGTCGTCTCGGCGCCGCGCTTCAACGAGCCGATCATCGGCGGCCAGGCCCAGATCGAGGGCGACTTCACTGCGCAGGAGGCTCAGGACCTCGCCAACATCCTCAGCTACGGCGCCCTGCCGGTGAACCTCGAGGTCGTCGAGGTGACCAGCGTGTCCCCGACGATCGGCGGTGATCAGCTGCGGGCGGGGCTCATCGCTGGCGCGATCGGATTCCTCTTGATCGTGGTCTTCCTGCTCGTCTACTACCGCGTGCTCGGCATCGTCGCGGTGGCCAGCCTGACGCTGGCGGGCGGTCTGACCTTCTTCGCGTTCATCGCTCTCGGCAAGTCCGTGGGCTTCACCCTCACCCTCGCGGGCGTAGCGGGCGCGATCGTATCCATCGGTCTCACCGCGGACTCCTTCATCATCTACTTCGAACGCATCCGAGACGCGCTGCGCGATGGCAAGACCATGCGTCAGGCAGCCGAGGTGGGATGGTCCGCGACGAGGCGCACGATCCTCGCAGCCGACTTCGTCACGTTGCTGGCAGCGATCGTGCTCTACATCGTCTCCGTCGGCAATGTCCGTGGCTTCGCCTTCACACTCGGGCTCATCACCGTGATCGACCTTCTCGTAGCATTCCTGTTCACCTACCCCTTCACAGTCCTGCTGTGCCGTTCGAAGTGGATGGATCGAGGATCGTGGTTCACCGGGCTCAGGACCGGTGCCAAGCGCGGTGACATCGAAGGCCGCGAGGCCGATCGTGAGGATCGATCGACCGTGGGAGTGGAGTCCTGATGGCGCGCAAGAACTCTCTCGGAGACCGCCTCTACCGGGGCGAGTCGGGCATCGACTTCGTCGGCCGACGGCGCACCTGGTTCATCGTCTCGGGCGTGCTGATCCTGATCTCTCTTGCTGCGCTCGGCTTCCGCGGGCTGAACCTCGGCATCGAGTTCCAGGGCGGTGCGGTCTTCTCCGTGCCCAATGCGACGTGCTCGGTGCCCGACGCTCGCGAGGTGGCCTCCGCGGCCACAGGGGGTGACGTGATCGTCACCGAGACGGGCGCGGGCATCATTCGGGTCCAGACGCCGCCGGTCGAGCCTGCCCAGAGCCAGGACATCAGCCGAGTCCTCGCGGATTCCTGCGGTGTCCCGGTTGGTGACATCACCGTCCAGGTGGTCGGACCGACCTGGGGCGCGGAGATCACGTCCAAGGGCATCCAGGCCCTCGTGGTCTTCCTCGTCCTCGTGACGCTCTTCCTCGCCATTTACTTCGAGTGGCGGTTCGCCGTGGCCGCACTCGTCGCACTGGCGCACGACATCATCCTCACCGTCGGCATCTACGCCATCACCGGCCTTCAGGTGACGCCGGCGACCCTCATCGGCTTCCTCACCATCCTCGGCTACTCCCTCTACGACACGGTCGTCGTCTTCGACAAGGTCAAGGAGGAGACGAAGGGCATCACCGCCCAGTCGGTGATGACGTACGGCGAGGCTGCAAACAAGGCGGTCAACCAGGTCCTCGTGCGCTCCATCAACACGTCCATCACCTCGCTGCTGCCGGTCATCGCGATCATCGTCGTGGGTGCCGGCCTGCTCGGTGCGGGCACCCTGCTGGACCTCGCAGTCGCGCTCGCCGTCGGCATGATCGCGGGTGTCTATTCCTCGATCTTCATTGCCACTCCGTTGGTGGTCGTCCTGAAGTCTCGCCAGCCTGAGATCAAGGCCCTGGATGTGCGCGTGGCGGCGCGCCGCGGAGGCTCGGGACGTCGCGCGGCCGAATCCCAGGAGGCAGCCGCTGCTGCCGTCGGGGTCGTGGGCGCGGAAGGCGCGGTAGTGATCGGGAGCGCTGAGCGCCAGCAGCCAAAGCGGCAGCCGCGCTCCAAGCGCGGCAAGAAATAGCCGCGCGACTCGCCCACGCCTGCATGCTCGTACACTGACCGCTACAGCAGCGGGAGGTGAGGGTGACGCAGGAGGCGATGCGCGAGGTCCCGGCCGAGGCCGGAGCCAATGGCCTGCGCTCGCGTCTGGCGCGCCTCACCGGATCGCGCACGGGACCCTCGGAGCTGGACCCCCTGATCCGCACCCTGCGGCAGTACCACCCCAAGTCCGACGTCCGGATGCTCCAGCGGGCGTACGAGACCGCGGCCTACCTGCACAGCGACCAGAAGCGTCGCTCAGGGGACCCCTACATCACGCACCCCCTGGCCGTGGCCACCATCCTGGCGGAGCTCGGCATGACGGCGCCGACACTCTCGGCGGCGCTGCTGCACGACACGGTCGAGGACACCGGCTACTCCCTTGACGAGCTGCGCGAGGACTTCGGCGATGAGGTGGCCGACCTGGTCGACGGCGTCACCAAGCTGGACCGCGTCACCTACGGCGAGGCATCCGCCGCGGAGACCGTGCGCAAGATGGTCGTGGCGATGGCGCGCGACATCCGCGTGCTCGTCATCAAGCTGGCCGACCGACTCCACAACATGCGCACGCTGGGCTTCATGCCCCCCGAGAAGCAGGAGAAGAAGGCGCGCGAGACGCTCGAGATCTACGCCCCGCTGGCGCACCGCCTGGGCATGAACACCATGAAGTGGGAGCTCGAGGACCTCGCCTTCGCGACGCTCTACCCCAAGGTGTACGACGAGATCGAGCGCCTGGTGTCGCAGCGGGCCCCCTCGCGCGACCAGTACCTCACACGCGTGATCGACGACCTCGAGACGGACATCCGTGGGGCGCGCATCAAGGCGTCGGTGACCGGCCGGCCCAAGCACCTCTATTCCGTCTACCAGAAGATGGTCGTGCGGGGCCGCGAGTTCGCCGACATCTACGACCTCGTCGGGGTGCGGATCCTGGTCGAGTCCATCCGAGACTGCTATGCGGTGCTCGGCATCGTGCACGCGCGCTGGAGCCCCGTGCCGGGGCGCTTCAAGGACTTCATCGCGATGCCGAAGTTCAACATGTACCAGTCACTCCACACCACGGTGATCGGGCCGGACGGCAAGCCCGTCGAGTTGCAGATCCGCACCTGGGACATGCACCGCGCAGCTGAGTTCGGCGTCGCGGCACACTGGCGCTACAAGCAGCGCGATGTCGGCGGCAAGCAGGGGCCCGACGACTTCGGCTGGCTGCGCCAGCTCCTGGAGTGGCAGCGCGAGACGGAGGATCCCGACGAGTTCCTCGATTCCCTGCGCTACGACCTGTCCTCGTCGGAGGTCTTCGTCTTCACTCCCAAGGGAGACGTGGTGGCGCTGCCCCAGGGCAGCACGCCGGTCGACTTCGCCTACAGCGTGCACACCGAGGTCGGGCATCGCTGCGTGGGCGCCCGAGTCAACGGCAAGCTCGTCCCGCTGGAGTCCGAGCTGTCCAATGGCGACGTGGTGGAGGTCTTCACCTCGAAGGCCGACGGCGCGGGGCCGAGCCGGGACTGGTTGACCTTCGTCAGGTCACCGCGCGCGAAGTCCAAGATCAAGGCGTGGTTCAGCAAGGAGCGTCGCGAGGAGGCGATCGAGCAGGGCAAGGACTCGATCGTGCGGGCCATGCGCAAGGAGGGCCTGCCGCTCCAGCGGCTCATGACCAACCAGTCGCTGTCGACGATCGCGGCGGAGTTCCACCAGTCCGACGTGTCCGCGCTCTACGCCGCCGTGGGGGAGGGGCGCATCTCGGCGGCGAGCATCGTGCGCCGGCTCGTCGCGGCAGCGGGCGGCGTCGACGGCGCTGCCGACGACGCAGCGGAGGCATTCACCCCCACGTCGTCGAGCCGGGCCATCGCCTCGGGGGATCCGGGTGTCCTCGTCAAGGGCGCTACTGACGTCTGGGTCAAGCTCGCCCGCTGCTGCACGCCGGTGCCGGGCGACGACATCGTCGGGTTCGTCACCCGCGGGTCAGGCGTCTCGGTCCACAGGCGCTCCTGCGTCAACGTGCCCGGCCTCGAGGCCCAGCAGGAGGCGGGTGCGCGCTTCGTCGACGTGTCCTGGGCGCCCTCGTCGGGCAGCGTCTTCCTCGTCAACATCCAGGTCGAGGCGCTCGATCGCGCGCGGCTGCTCTCCGACGTCACGCGGGCGCTGTCGGATCAGCACGTGAACATCCTCAGCGCCTCAGTGACGACCACGCGCGAGCGAATCGCCCTGTCGAGGTTCACCTTCGAGATGGCTGACCCCAAGCACCTGGGTGCTGTCCTCAAGGGCGTGCGGCAGGTGGATGGCGTCTTCGACGCCTACCGGGTCTAGGACCCGCCCGGGCCCGCGAACTCCGACACGGTGCCCTCGACCGCGGCCAGCAGGGCGCGAGTCGAGTCGACGCTCGCTTGGGCGGCCTCGATGCGCCGTGCGTCACCGCTGGCGCGCGCGGCATCGAGGTCCTGCTCCGCTCGCGCGAGAGCGCTGCGGAAGCGCTCGGCGGTGTCCTCGGCGCGCGCGCGACGGGCTGGATCGGTCGCCGCCCAGCGTCGCTCGTCGGCCTGGCGCACGGCATCCTCGACAGCTCGGAGGCGGCGCTCGATGCGGTCCTTGTCGCCGCGCGGGACGTGGCCGATGGCCTCCCACCGCTCCTGGATCCCGCGCAACGCGCGCTTCGCCGCGGCCACGTCGCCCAGGGGCAGCAGTGCCTCGGCCTCCGCGACGAGGGCCTCCTTGCGCTCGAGATTGGCCCGATGCTCCACGTCTCGCTCGGCATTGACGGCGTCCCGAGAGGCGAAGAACGCGTCCTGGGCGGCTCGGAACCGCGCCCACAGGCGATCCTCGTCCTGGCGACTGCCGCGCGGCGCCGCCTTCCAGCGGTCCATGAGCGTCCGGTAGGCCCGCGTCGTGCCCGCCCAGTCCGTCGACGTCGCGAGCGCCTCGGCCTCGCGGATGAGCGACTCCTTGGCCGCGAGGGCCTCCTTGCGCTCCACGTCGCGCGCGGCGAAGTGCTGACGGCGCCGGCGATCGAAGGACGTGCGCGCGCTGCTGAAGCGCTTCCACAGAGCCTGCTCGCGCCCGCGGTCGATGCGGGGAGCCGACTTCCAGGCCTCGAGCAGCGCCGTGAAGCGGTCGCCGGTCGCCTTCCACTGGGTGGAGTCCGCCAGGGACTCTGCCTCGACGACGATGGACTCGCGCGCCGCGAGTGCCTCCTCGCGCTGCCGGGCACGCGCCGCCTCGCGCTCCGCGCGGGCCGTCGCCATGAGCGCCTCGACCTCGTCGCACGCGCGCTCGAGCTCGGCGACATCGCCGAGGAAGGCAGGCGCCACGAGCGCCTCGCGGGCGTGAGTGACGGCCGTGGGCGCCGTGTCGAGGCCACGACCCTCCTTGAGCCGGTGCGCGGCGAGATCTACCTCGACGAGGATGTCGTCGTACTTGCGGCCGAAGAAGGCCAGGCCCTCCTCGACGGTGCCCGCCGCCCAATTGCCGACCACGACCTCGCCGGCGGGGGTGCGCAGCCACACGGTGCCGTCGGCGTCGATGCGGCCGAAGCGCGACGGGTCCGTGCGTCGCTTGGGGGGCGCGGACGCGGTCGCGGCGGGGCGCGTCGGTCGCTTCAGGGCGCTCGGTCGGGGGACGGCCGGCGTCGGCCGCAGCGCAGGCGCCGGTGTGGCGCCCGGCAGGGGGATCGCCTGGACGGTCGTCGTCTCGACCACCGCGACGCCCTCGGCGCTCGCGATGATCGTCGTCGAGGTCTCGATGGCCTGGACCACGGGAGGGGGAGGGAGCACGGGCGAGGCCTCGCGCGCCTCCAGCACGCCGAACGGCACGGCCGGAGCATCCTCGACGATCTCCACGGTGATCTCCTCCGAGATCTCCGACGAGGTCGCCTCGGGGACCTCCTCGGTGACCCCCGCGTCACTTCCGGGCACGCCCGGGGTGCTCTCGGTCATCGACCCTCCTAGTTTGCCGGCGACGTGGTCAGCGTCGCCTTCTCGATGACGACCCGCTGGGCCGGCGGCCCATCGCTGCCGCCACCTTCGACTCCTGCAGCCGCAATGCCCTTCACCACGTCGAGGCCCTCGGTGACCTTCCCCCAGATCGTGTAGCCCGAAGGGAGGGTGGTGTCCTCGTAGACGATGAAGAATTGGCTGCCGCCCGTGCCCGGCCCGGCGTTTGCCATGGCCACCGTGCCGGCGGGGTAGTTGGCCTCACCCTCAGCGGGGAGGTTCTCGTCGGGAATCGAGTAGCCCGGGCCGCCCGTGCCGTTGCCCGCGGGGTCTCCGCACTGGAGCACGAAGATGCCCTCGGTCGTGAGGCGGTGGCAGGCGGTGAGGTCGAAGTAGCCCTCCTGGGTGAGGAAGGCCATCGAGGCGACCGTGGCGGGCGCCTCGGCCGGGAGGGTTTCGATGACGATGTCGCCGCAGTTGGTGGCGAGCGTCATGGTGTACGCCGTATCGGGCTTGACTGAGTCCTCCGGAGCCTTGGGCCAGGTGAGGTCATCGGCTCGGGTCTCCGGTGCGGGTGCGCAGTTGGCATCAGGCTGCGAGGTGCTCGTGGGATCCGGTGATGCGGAGGGATCGACGGAAGCATCAGGGCTGGGGGACACCTCGGGAGATGCGGAGGCGTCGGGCGCAGCGGACTCTGTCGGCAGGGATGTCTCCGCCGGTGCGGCGATGTCGGAGGTCTCAGACGGGCGGTTGAGGAGGGCCCACGCGAGCACGCCACCCACGACGACGACCACGGCGACGACGGCGATGACGCGGTTGCGCGTGCTGCGCCGCTGCGCGGCCTCGGCCCGGCGCTGAGACTGGCGCTCCGCCTTGGCCCTCGCCACCTCACGCCTGCGCTTGCTCGACGTCACCGTCGTCCTCCTTCTTGGTCCCTCCAGGCTGACGCGTGAGTCTATGGCCTGGCTCCCGGGCGGGTAGGCTCATGGGGCGCCCAGTCAGTCCGGAGGTCCCCACATGCCCGCCCGCAGGCCATCGTGTTCGTAACGGGGTTCCCCGCGGGCGCCTGGGGCACCAATTGTTACGCGGTCGCAACCGCCGAGGGCGAGGACTGCCTCATCGTCGACCCCGGTCAGGCCAGCATGGGTCCGCTGAGTGAACTGCTCGAGCGGCACCGCCTGCGCCCCGTCGCGGTGCTGCTCACCCACGGTCACCTCGACCATGTGTGGTCGGTCGCTCCGCTCACGGCCGGCAAGGGCATCCCGGCGTACATCCACGGCGACGACCGCTATCGCCTCGCCGACATCATCGGGTCGACGTTCAGCATGTCGCGAGAGCAGTTGCTGTCGATGACCGAGGGCGTACTCGAGCTGACCGAGCCCGAAGACGTGCGAGTGCTGCGCGATGGCGAGGTGCTCGAGATCGCCGGCGTGCCGCTCACCGTCGCGCACGCTCCGGGTCACACGGAGGGCTCCGTCGCCTTCCTGTCCGACCGTGACGGCGAGCGTCCGCCGGTCATGCTCAGCGGCGACCTGCTCTTCGCCGGCTCGATCGGGCGCACCGACCTGCCCGGGGGTGACCCCGCTGCGATGACCGAGAGCCTCAGGCGCGTGGTGCTGCCCCTCGACGACGACACCGTGGTGCTCCCCGGGCACGGAGAGACCACGACCATCGGCCGGGAGCGTGCGACCAACCCCTTCCTCGTGGACCTGGGCTCGGCCCCCGCGCCGAGGGGCCTGTGATGGCGCAGCGGCCCGGCGGCCTGTCCGGCTTTCCCGAGTGGCTCCCCGAGGGGCGCCTGGTCGAACTCGAGGTGCTCGACACGGTGCGCCGCGTCTTCGAGCTCCACGGCTTCGCACCCCTCGAGACGCGCAGCGTCGAGCCGGTCGACGTGCTGCTGCGCAAGGGTGAGATCGACAAGGAGGTGTACGCCGTCCGCCGACTGCATGCCGACTCCACGGAGGACGATGCGCTCGCGCTCCACTTCGACCTGACCGTTCCCTTCGCCCGCTACGTCGTCGAGAACGCCGGACGCCTGGACTTCCCCCTGCGCCGCTACCAGGTGCAGAAGGTCTGGCGCGGCGAGCGCCCGCAGGAGGGCCGCTTCCGCGAGTTCACCCAGGCCGATATCGACATCGTCGATGTCGATCGCCTGGCCACCCACCACGACGCCGAGATGGCACTTGTCATGGCCGAGGTCTTCGCCTCCCTGCCCTTCCTTCCGCGAGCGACCATCCACGTCAACAACCGCAAGCTGCTGGAGGGCTACTACCGGGCCTTGCGGATCGATGACGTCCCGGCTGTGCTCAGGGCCATCGACAAGCTCGACAAGATCGGGCCCGCCAAGGTCCGCACGCTCCTCGTCGACGGCGGCCTGGCGGAGGACGTGGCCGATCGCGTGCTGGCCCTCGCCGCGATCCGGGGCACCGGCCCGACGTTGGTCGACCAGGTGCGCGCCCTGGGCGTGAGCGACCCGCTGATGGATGAGGGTCTCGCGGAGCTCGTGGCTGTCGTCGAGGCGGCCGAGGGTGTGCGTCCCGGAGCGGTCGTGGCCGACCTGCGCATCGCGCGCGGACTCGACTACTACACCGGCACGGTCTACGAGACGACGCTCGAGGGCTACGAGGACTTCGGCTCGATCTGCTCCGGCGGCCGCTACGACTCGCTCGCCACCGACGGCCGCACGACGTACCCCGGAGTGGGCATCTCCCTCGGTGTCACGCGACTGGTCTCGCTCCTGCTCGGTCGTGATCTCGCCCGGGCGACGCGCAAGGTGCCCTCGGCGGTTCTCGTAGCCGTCGTCGACGAGGAGTCGCGTCCGGCCAGCGACGCCGTCGCTCACACGCTGCGCTCGCGGGGGATCCCCTGCGAGGTGGCCCCGCGCGCGGACAAGTTCGGCAAGCAGATCAAGTACGCCGATCGACGCGGGATCCCGTACGTCTGGTTCCCCGATGCGGGGGGCGACACCGTGAAGGACATCCGCAGCGGAGATCAGGTGGGCGCCGACGCTGCCACGTGGACGCCCCCCGATACTGACCTGCGGCCACGTGTCGTGGCCGCGACCGACAGCGACGAGGGAGCAACGTGATCCGCACCCACCGGGCCGGCACGCTCACGAGCGCCGACGAGGGCGCCGAGATCACGCTCGCGGGCTGGGTCGACAGTCGCCGCGATCACGGCGGCGTGGCCTTCCTCGACCTGCGCGATGCCAGCGGCGTCGTCCAGGTCGTCGTCAACGATCCCGACGTGGCCCATGGCCTGCGTGACGAGTACTGCCTCCGCATCGTCGGCAAGGTCCGCCGTCGCCCCGACGGCAACGAGAACCCCGACATCCCGACCGGGGCCCTCGAGGTCGAGGCGACCCAGGTCGAGGTGCTCAGCCCCGCTGCGCCGCTTCCCTTCCCAGTCGACGACCGCGCCACCATCGGCGAGGAGGCTCGCCTGCGCTACCGCTATCTCGACCTGCGTCGGCCCTCGGTCGGCGACAACCTGAGGATGCGTTCCAAGCTCAACCAGATCTGCCGCGATGTGCTCCTGTCGCGCGACTTCGTCGAGATCGAGACGCCCACGCTCACCGCGTCGACACCCGAGGGTGCCCGCGACTTCCTCGTGCCCGCCCGACTGCAGCCGGGCAACTGGTATGCCCTCCCGCAGTCGCCGCAGCTGTTCAAGCAGTTGCTCATGGTGGCCGGCATGGAGCGCTACTTCCAGATCGCGCGCTGCTATCGCGATGAGGACTTCCGCGGCGACCGCCAGCCGGAGTTCACCCAGCTCGACATCGAGATGTCCTTCGTCGAGCAGGAGGACGTCATCGAGGTCGGCGAGGCGATCGTGCGCGCGCTGTGGCAGGGCATCCTCGGCGTGGATATCGGCGAGGTGCCCCGCATGCCCTACGCCGAGGCCATGCGCCGCTACGGCACCGATAAGCCTGACCTGCGCTTCGGCCTCGAGCTCGTCGGCCTCACCGACTACTTCCGCGAGACGCCCTTCCGGGTGTTCCAGGCGCCCTACGTCGGAGCGGTCGTCATGCCCGGCGGCGCCGATCAGCCTCGGCGTCAGTTCGACGCGTGGCAGGAGTGGGCCAAACAACGCGGAGCCAAGGGCCTGGCCTACGTCACCTTCGGAGCCGACGGCGAGCTCGGCGGCCCGGTCGCCAAGAACCTCTCCGATGCGGAGCGCGCGGGACTGCAGGCCGCCGTGGGCGCATCGCCCGGCGATTGCGCGTTCTTCGCCGCAGGCCCCGTGTCGGATGCGCGCGCGCTCCTCGGCGCCACGCGCGTGGAGATCGGCAACCGCCTCGGGCTCATCGACGAGTCGGCATGGTCCTTCCTCTGGGTCGTCGACGCGCCGATGTTCGAGCGCACGGAGGAGGACGACGGCACGCAGGGCTGGACGGCCGTGCACCACCCCTTCACCTCGCCCAACTCCGACTGGCTCGACACCTTCGAGTCCGCGCCCGACGAGGCGCTCGCCTGGGCCTACGACATGGTGTGCAACGGCAACGAGATCGGCGGCGGCTCGGTGCGTATCCACCGGCGCGACGTCCAGGAGAGGGTTTTTGCCCTCCTAGGGATGTCCGAGGAGGAGGCGCAGGCGAAGTTCGGCTTCCTGCTCGAGGCCTTCCAGTACGGACCGCCCCCTCATGGCGGGATCGCCTTCGGCATCGATCGCGTCGCCATGCTGCTCGCCGGCGCGTCGAGCATCCGCGACGTGATCGCCTTCCCCAAGACCGGCGGCGGCCAGGATCCGCTCACCGGTGCCCCCACGCCGATCACCGCCAAGCAGCGCAAGGAGGCCGGCATCGATGCAGCACCCGCTGCGCCAAGCCCGGCCGGATGATCCCTTCCTGCGCCTGCGACTCGAAGACCATCACATCGGGCCGTACGCCGTCGACGGCGATCACGTCGCGCTGCTGCGCACGGGACGGATGTCGGGGGAGACGTGGGTCACCGCGCTCGGGGATGATCCCGCGCGGATCCTCGCTCTCATCGAGGAGTTGCGCCCGCACGGCTTCGATGGGGTCACCGCGCACGATCACGTCTTCGAGGTGCTGCCGGAGGACCTCCGCGGCCCCGACCCCGGTCACTGGTCGCTGTGGGAGCTGACGGGCGATCACGGCGACGTGCCGCCGACCGTGCGCCTGGAGCCGCTCGATCCGCGCATCGACCCGCTCCTGGAGCATTCGACCTCGGCGTACATGCACGCTGGCGATCCGCATGTCCAGGAGTGGCGAGGGATCGTGGCGGGCGACGCGCTGGTGGCCGTGGGCGCGCGAGTGGGCGCGGCCCACGGGAGAGCCCACCTAGTGAGCATCTGCACCGATCCCGCTCAACGAGGACGCGGTCTCGGCAGGTCCATCACGGCTTCGCTGGCCGCTGAGGCGCTCGCGTCGGGCGCGACGGGGGTGTGGCTGGAGATGTACGCCGACAACGAGGCGGCCGCGCGGGCATACCGAGCCGTGGGATTCACCGAGTTGGGGCGCTATCGATCCGCTCTCCTGCATGGTCGGTCTTCCCCGGCCTCGGAGGCTTAGGCTCAGGGATCGACACCTTGGAGGCCCCATGCGTCCCGTGCGACGAATCAATGCCCTAGGACTGAGCAGCGCGCTTGTCCTGGCGGGCGCCCTGTGGGCCGCTCCCTCGTCGGCTGCGAGCGAGGGAACGATCTTCGTCACCGGCGGTGACGTCTTTCGACTGTCGGCCATGTCCAGCCTCACGATGACCGAATCCGAGGAGCTGCAGATTGCGCCTCTCGTCGGGTCGCTGGGCACCTACTCGGTCCGGGTCTACGACGCCCTCGAGGACGACCTCGGCCGGCCGCTCCTGCGCGGGGTCACCGGCTGCCTGCCCAGCGCGGTGGCGACGGCGCAACTCGTGTGCACCTTCTCTGCGCCGCCCACACAGGTCACCGTCAACTTCAACACGGTTCAAGGTGACACGAGCGTCGTCCTGATGGAGGGCACCGCGCTGTCCCTGTACTTCCTGGGTGGCCCTGGGCGCGATTACGTCCAGGGCGCGAGCGGCAACGATCAGATCCTGGGCGGCGACGGGAGCGACCAACTCTTCGGCGGGCCTGGCGACGACCTGCTCGATGGCGGGCTCGGGGACGACTACCTCGAGGGCGAATCCGGCAGCGACGACATGCGCGGGGGATCCGGGAGCAACTCCCTCGACGCGGCAGACGGCATAGCCGACGTTCGTGTGGACTGCGGCGGGGTCCCCGCCCTCCTGGACTACGACAAGGTGCTGGACACGCCATCCAATTGCGGGGCGAATCCCACTCCCATCCCTCCTGCGCCCGTCGAGCCCGCGGACCCGCCCGCGCCCGGCCAGGGCAACGGCACGGTCGATGGTGTGCAGACACAGGTGGTCCTGAGCTCGACAGGCAGCGACAACACGGGTACTCGTGTCGCCGTGCCGCAGAACCAGATCTTCATGAACACGGGGCTGTGGTTCGGTGCGAGCAACACCCCGCCCGTGCCGACCTTCCCGCCCTTGTCGAATACCTTCCCGCTGTGGATGTCGGGGCTGTTCCCCGGCAGTAGCCTCGACCTGTCCATCTGGTCCACGCCGCCGAATCCTGACCCTCGATCTGCGGCGGCGCGCGCGGGCCTGCGCTCCACGGCGATCTCGACGACATCGTTCACGGTCAATGCGCAGGGCATCGCGGAGGGCAATGTCCCGGTGCCGGCGGGTCAGCAGCCGGGCAACTTCACCCTGCAGGCGAATGCCGTAACCGCCACCGGCGCGGCCGCCACCATCAACGTCGGCGTCGCACTGACACAGGCGACGCCCGATCCGGATCCGGGCCCGGACGCCACGATCACGATCGACTCGGCGAAGCGCGGTTCGGGGAAGAAGGCATCCACCGTCACCGTCAGGGGTACGGCCCTAGGGCTCGAAGGCACGGCGGTGACGCCGCGCTACCGCATCCAGGGGGCGAAGAAGTGGGCCTTGGGCAAGCCGGTCACGGTGACGGCGACGGGCGCCTACACCTGGCGAGTAGTCACATCCAAGAAGGTCACGCTCACCACGATCTCCGGTGCCATCAAGTCCACGGCAGTCCAGGTCGCGGCCGTCCGGCGCTAGCCGCGCGTAGGCTCCCCTGCGTGGGTGCGACGCTCTTCGACGAGGCTGCCGGGCCGGAGCGCCCGGGTGCGCCGCTGGCCGTCCGGATGCGCCCACGGGACGTCGACGACCTCGTCGGCCAGCGCCACCTGATCGCTGAGGGCAGCCCGCTGCGTCGCCTGCTCGAAGGCGATCCCGCTGCTGCGGTCTCGCTCATCCTCTGGGGGCCTCCGGGCACCGGCAAGACGACGCTTGCGCACCTGGTGTCGCGGTCGACGGGCGCGCGCTTCGTCGAGCTCTCCGCCGTGACCGCGGGCGTCAAGGATGTGCGCGAGGTGATCGACCAGGCCAAGTCCTCGCTCGGCATGCAGGGCCGAGGCACCGTGCTCTTCGTCGACGAGGTGCATCGCTTCAGCAAGACGCAGCAGGACGCCCTGCTGCCCGCCGTGGAGAACGGCTGGGTCACCCTCATCGCGGCAACCACCGAGAACCCGAGTTTCTCCGTCGTCTCGCCGCTGCTGTCGCGGAGCGTCGTACTCACCCTGCAGTCGCTCACCGATGACGACCTCGGTGTCCTGGTCGACCGTGCGATTGCCGACCCGCGGGGCCTGGGCGGTGCCATCGAGCTGTCCCCGGAGGCGCGCGACCACCTGCTGCGCATCGCCGGGGGAGACGCCCGTCGGCTCCTCACGGCTCTGGACGCCGTCGCGGGGCTCGCCACCTCCACCCGAGGGCCCGGCGCCACCGTGTCGCTCGAGGACGTCGAGGCCGCCGTGCTCACCGCGGCCGTCCGATACGACCGCGACGGCGACCAGCACTACGACGTGACCAGCGCCTTCATCAAGAGCGTGCGCGGCAGCGACGTGGATGCGGCCCTGCACTACCTCGCCCGGATGATCGAGGCGGGGGAGGATCCGCGCTTCATTGCCCGTCGACTCATCATCCTCGCCAGCGAGGACATCGGAATGGCGGATCCCTCTGCGCTGCAGACGGCGGTGGCCGCGGCCGAGGCCGTCGCCATGATCGGCATGCCCGAGGGCCGGCTCACCCTGGCCCACGCCACGATCCACCTGTCGCTGAGCCCGAAGTCCAATGCGGTCATCAAGGCCATCGACGCCGCCCAGGCCGATGTGCGGGCCGGGCGCATCGGCACGGTGCCGCCCCATCTGCGCGACGCGCACTACCCGGGCGCGCGGCCGCTGGGCCACGGCGTCGGATACCGCTACCCGCACGATGAGCCCGCGGGCGTATCCGCGCAGCAGTACCTGCCCGATCCGCTGGTCGGCCGGGCGTACTACGAGCCGACCCGGCATGGTGCCGAGGCAGCTTGGGCCGATATCGCCGAGCGGGTAGCGCGCCTCCGTGAGGGCGAGCGTTAGGCTCCGGGCATGCGCAGGACGGTGTGGCTGGCCCTCGGGGCGACAGCGGGCGTCATCGCCTACCGCCGCGGCCAAAGGCTCCTCGAGGAGGCCAAGGCGCGGGGGGTCGTCGGCAGCGTCCAGGCGGCCACCTTCTCGGCCACGACCGTCGCAGCATCCGCGCGCTCCCTCCTGGAGTCCGTCTCAGGCACCGGCAACGCCGAAGCGCCCCCGGTCCGGTCCGCGCCCGTCACCGGAGCCGCCGCGGCCCGCGTGCTCGCCGAGTCGCGGACGGGCGGCTGATGGATTCCGCAGAGATCCGCACGCGCTTCCTGAAGTTCTTCGCCGAGCGCGGTCATCAGGTGATCCCGTCCGCCTCGCTGCTGCTCGATGACCCGACCCTGCTCTTCGTCAACGCCGGCATGGTGCCCTTCAAGCCCTACTTCCTCGGCGAGGCCCCGCCGCCCTACCCGCGAGCGACCAGCGTGCAGAAGTGCGTGCGCACGCTCGACATCGAAGAGGTCGGCAAGACCACCCGCCACGCGTCGTTCTTCCAGATGGCCGGCAACTTCTCCTTCGGCGACTACTTCAAGGAGGGAGCGATCCCCTTCGCCTGGGACCTGCTCACGGGCAGCATCGTCGACGGTGGCTTCGGCTTTGACGAGGACCGGCTCTGGGTGACCGTCTACGACGACGACGATGAGGCCGCCGACATCTGGCACCGCCAGGTCGGGGTGCCGCGCGAGCGGATCCAGCGCCGCGGTCCCAAGGACAACTACTGGTCGATGGGCGTCCCTGGCCCTGGTGGCCCGTGCTCGGAGATCTACTACGACCGCGGGGCGGCGTACGGACGGGAGGGCGGCCCGGTCGTCGACGAGGACCGCTACCTCGAGGTGTGGAACCTCGTCTTCATGCAGGAAGAGCTCTCCGCGGTGCGCTCCAAGGAGGACTTCGACGTCCTCAAGCCCCTGCCGGCCAAGAACATCGACACCGGCATGGGCCTGGAGCGCATGGCTGCGCTGCTCCAGGGCGTGGACAACATCTACGAGATCGACACGACCAAGCGGATCCTGGATCGTGCGAGCGAGCTGACGGGAGTTGCGTACGGCTCCGGGGAGAAGTTCGACGTCGCCCTGCGCGTCATCGCCGACCACTCCCGCACCTGTGCCTTCCTCATCGGCGACGGCGTGATCCCGGGCAACGAGGGTCGCGGCTACGTCCTGCGCCGCCTCATGCGCCGAGTCATCCGCAACATGCGCATCCTGGGCTGCGAGGAGCCCTCGATCGGCGAGCTGATGGGCACCACGATCACGACGATGGCCCCGCAGTACCCCGAGCTCAATGACGAGGCAGGCCGCATCGGCAGCATCTCCGTGCAGGAGGAGGCGGCCTTCCTCCAGACCCTCAAGACGGGCACGCAGATCTTCGACATGGCCGCGGCTGAGGTGCGCAGCAACGGCGCGGGGGTGCTGCCCGGCGAGCAGGCCTTCGCGCTTCACGACACCTACGGCTTCCCCTTCGACCTCACCCTCGAGATGGCGCGCGAGCAGGGACTCGACGTCGACGAGGCTGGATTCCGCCGTCTCATGGCCGAGCAGCGCGAGCGTGCCAAGGCCGACGCGCGCTCGCGCAAGGCGGGCGTTGCTTCCGTCACGGCGTACCGGGAGATCCTCGAGACCGGTGGCACGACGGGCTTCACGGGATACGTCGAGACCTCCACGGAGGGCGTGATCACCGGCATCCTGCGCGAGGGGGCCAGCGTGCCCGTCGCGCGCGAGGGCGATCACGTCGAGATCGTGCTCAATCGCACACCCTTCTACGCCGAGGCCGGCGGACAGCTCGGCGACCACGGCCGCATCACGACAACCGGCGGGGCCGCACTGGAGGTGTACGACGTCCAGACTCCCGTGCCCGGCCTGTTCATCCATCGCGCCACGGTTGCGTCGGGCGAGGTTGTCGTCGGCGACGAGGCCGTCGGCCACGTCGACGTCGAGCGCCGTCGCGCGATCTCGCGGGCGCATACGGCCACGCACCTGGTGCACCGGGCCTTCCGTGAGTTCCTCGGGGACACCGCGACGCAGATGGGCTCGGAGAACGCCCCCGGGCGGCTGCGCTTCGACTTCCCGAGCACAGGCCCCGTGGGCGACGTCGTCCTGCGCGACGTCGAAGCCCGCGTCAATGACGTGCTCGCCGCAGACCTGGAGGTCATGGCACAGGTCATGACGCTGGATGAGGCGCGCAACTTCGGCGCCATGGCCCTGTTCGGTGAGAAGTACGGCAGCGAAGTGCGCGTCATCTCAGTCGGCGACTGGGCCCATGAGCTCTGCGGCGGCACGCACGCGCAGCGCTCCGGGCAGCTGGGCGTGGTGACCTTCCTCTCCGAAGGGTCGATCGGCGCGGGGGTACGCCGCGTCGAGGCCCTGGTGGGCGTGGATGCCTACCGGCACCTCGCTCGAGAGCACGTGCTCGTCGACCAGCTCACCGAGATGGTCAAGGCACGTCCCGAGGAACTGCCGGAGCGCATCGAGTCGCTCATCGCTCGCCTCAAGGAGGCCGAGCGCGAACTCCAGCGCTACAAGAGCGCCCAGCTGACGAGCAACGTCGAGGGCGTCATCGGCGAGGGCCGCGACCTCGGTCCCTTCCGGATCTGGACCTATCGCGCACCGGACGGCACGTCAGCCGGCGACCTCCGCGAGCTGGCGCTGCGCGGCAGGGCCACCGCGCGCCCGGACATGGGCGTCGGCATGGTGGGCGCATCCGTCGAGGACGGTCGCGTCGCGCTCGTGAGCGTCGTCAACGACCGCGCCCGAGAGCTCGGGCTCACGGCGAAGGCTCTCCTGGATGCCGCACTGCCCGCGATCGACGGGCGCGGCGGCGGCAAGGAGGACATCGCCCAGGGTGGCGGCACCCGTGCCGACGGCCTCGACGACGCATTCGCCGCGGTCCAGGCCGCGGTCGCGGCGATGGCCGGGGAGTCCTGACCTGGAGCGCGGCATCCGCCTGGCGATCGACGTCGGCTCCGTGCGCGTCGGGGTTGCGCGCAGCGATCCCGACGGCATCCTCGCCGTGCCCGAGACGACGCTTCCTCGCGATACCCACACGCTTGAGCGCATCGGCGCCCTCGTCGACGAGCACGCCGCGGCCGTCGTCTATGTCGGGCTGCCACTCGGCCTCGATGGGCAGGTGGGCGCGGCAGGAACTGCTGCGGAGGAGTTCGCCGGGGCCCTGGCAGCGGGGCTCCACGTGCCCGTCCACCTCGTGGACGAGCGCCTGTCGACCGTGTCCGCGCAGCGGAGCCTGCAGGAGGCAGGCCGCAGCACCCGCGAGTCGCGGGCCTACGTGGACCAGGCCGCAGCGGTGGTCATCCTCGAGAGTGCCCTCGCCCGCGAGCGCGCCGACGGGACTCGCGCCGGCCGAGCGGTTACCGTCTGAGGGTTGCGTCCGCGTGCACGAGGAGGTGGGATCGTGAGCCAGCTCGTCCCCTTCCTCACCGAAGATCCGCTGCCCCCTTCGCGCAATAGGCGCAGTCCCGTCCGCTGGACGGTCGCCGCCCTGGGAGTCATCGCGCTCATCGTGGCCGGCGTCTGGGCCGTCTCGACCGTGCGGGGCCTGGCCCCCGAGGAGCGCGCGGGCATCGTCGCGGGCCAGCCGGTGGACGTGGTCGTGGACAGCGGCGACTCTCTCAGCACGCTGGCCGCGAGGCTGGCGGACGCCGGCGTCGTTGCTTCGGCATCGAGCTTCCTCGCCACCGCAGAACTCGACGAGCGGGCATCGCGCATCGGTCCCGGGGTCTACTCGCTGCAGACCGGCATGGACCCCGCACAGGTGATCGAGGCCATGCTCGATCCGGCGACACGCGCCGCGCCGCTCGTGCTCCCCGAGGGGCTGCGCCTCGACGAGGCGCTGCGGATCACCGCGGATCGCACCGGGCTGCCGCTCGCCGACCTCGAGGCCGCGGCCGCTGAGCCTGGCGACCTCGGCCTGCCCGACTGGGCAGGTGGCCGACCCGAGGGCTTCCTCTTCCCGGCGTCGTACGACGTGATCCCCGGACGGACGGCCTCGGATGTTCTCGGCGCCATGGTGCGGCGATTCGACATCGCCGCGGACGAGGTGAGCCTGGAGAAGCGCGCCAAGCGCATGGGGCTGTCGCCGTACGAGGTCCTCATCGTGGCCAGCCTGGTCCAGGCGGAGGCTGCCCCGGAGGACTTCCGCAAGGTTGCCCGCGTCGTCTACAACCGTCTCGACCAGGGCATGAAGCTGCAGTTCGACTCGACCGTCAACTACGCCCTGAAGCAGGACACCTTCTTCCTCACCGAGGACATGCTGGCGACGACCTCGCCCTACAACACCTTCGTCATCGACGGCCTGCCGCCGGGACCGATCAATTCGCCGGGGCAGCAGGCCATCGAAGCCGCCCTCGATCCGGCGGGCGGCGACTGGCTGTACTTCGTCACCGTGAACCCCGAGACGCTCACCACGCGATTCACGGCCGACTACGACCAGTTCCTCGCCTGGAAGCAGAAGTTCCGGGAGGGCTACGCCGCCACCGCCGCACCGCAGGCTCCCTGATCGGTCATGCCCTCCCGCCGCGCGGCCGTCCTCGGCTCACCCATCTCGCACAGCCGCTCTCCCGTGCTGCACCGCGCGGCATATGCGGCCCTCGGCCTGGACTGGGACTACGACGCCATCGAGGTGACGTCCTCGGACCTGCCCGCCTTCCTCGACTCCTGCACGTGGCCCGAGTGGGCGGGCCTGTCCTTGACGATGCCGCTCAAGACGGACGTGCTGCCCCTGCTCGACGAGGTCTCCGAGACCGCCTCGCTGGTCCGCGCGGCCAACACGGTCGTCGTCGGCGAGCGCGGACGATCCGGTCACAACACGGATGTCGCCGGGATGCAGCGGGCCCTCGGCGAGGCCTACGGCGCCGGGTTCGCCCCGCGCAGCGGCGCCATCATCGGATCGGGGGCGACGGCGCGCAGCGCCATGGCGGCACTTGCCCGGCTCGGCGTCAGCGAGGTCGAGATCAGGGCGCGCCGCGCCGAGCCCGCGGGCGAGCTCGTCGAGCTGGGGAGCCATCTCGGTCTCGCCGTGTCCGTGTCCCCCTGGCAGAGCGCGGAGACGATCAGCGCCGATGCGGTCATCGCCACCGTCCCCCCGGGCGCTGCGGATGAGCTCGTCGCGAGGGTCCCGGCCATCCCGGGCACCCTGCTGGACGTCGCCTACGGCGACGGGGTCACGCCGCTCGCCACGGCCTGGGCCCGAGCCGGGGGACAGGTGGCCGACGGGCTTGACCTGCTGCTGTGGCAGGCCGTCGACCAAGTGCGCCTCATGACCGGGCTGGAGCCACCCGTGTCGGCCATGCGCCAGGCCCTCGCTGCCGAGGCTGATGCGCCACCCCCATGATCTGTGCCCCGTGACTCCATCCCCTTAACTCCGTCCCCACCACAGCGAGCGGCCCATGACAGCAGACAGCCCGTGGCTGCTCGCGTTCGTCGCCCTCGTCGCGGGGGCGGGGCTGGGCCCGTTACTTGACCGCGTGGCGCGGGCCTCGCTGCGGGAGGAGTTGCCCTGGCGCTCGCGTCCCGTCGTCACCGGGCTGATGGCGGGAGGCGCCGGGGCGGTGGCGGTCCTGCTCGTCCCCGGTATCGCCATGGCTCCGGCGTGGATCGCGCTCGCCTGGTGCTCGGCGGCCATCACCCGCACCGATCTCGCTCGACACCGGATCCCCGACGTGCTCAATCTCGCTGCCGTCGCGTCGGGCGCGCTGCTGCTGCTCGTCCCTCTCGACTGGTCCGCCTACGGCCGCGCCTGGCTGGCTGCCGCCGCCGTGACCGCGGGCATGCTCGTCCTCGCCCTGCTCGGCCCGAGCGGCCTGGGGATGGGCGACGTGAAGCTCGCTCCCGCGCTGGGCCTGTACCTCGGATACCTCGGCTGGGGCCCTGTCGTCGTGGGAGTCGCCGCCGGCTTCGTCCTCGGTGCGGTCGCGGCGCTGGCTCTCCTGGCGCGCGATGCCCTCGCCCGCAGGCCGCTCTCCGGCAGCCTGCGCCAGGCGCTGCCCTTCGGGCCCTTCCTGCTTCTGGGCACCCTCGTGGGGCTGGCGTCGGGATGAGGTCTGAGAGGATTCGCCCATGGTGCGATGGCTCACGGCAGGGGAATCCCATGGCGCGGCGCTCGTCGCCATCATCGAGGGGCTGCCCGCCGGCATCGAGGTGACCACCGCGGAGATCGGGGAGGACCTGCGCCGCCGACGCCTGGGAGCCGGGCGCGGCGCTCGGATGGCCTTCGAGCAGGACGAGGTGCGCGTTCTCGGCGGCCTGCGGCACGGCCAGACGCTCGGGTCGCCCATCGCCATCGAGGTGGGCAACAGCGAGTGGCCCAAGTGGCAGTCGGTCATGTCCGCGGACCCCGTCGATGCCGACGAGCTCGCGTCCCTCGCCCGCAATGCACCGCTCACGCGCCCGCGGCCGGGGCATGCGGACCTGGTGGGCATGCAGAAGTACGGCTTCGATGACGCCCGGCCCATCCTCGAGCGCGCGAGTGCCCGCGAGACGGCGGCCCGCGTAGCCCTCGGGGCCGTGGCTCGCGCCTTCTTGCGACAGGTCGGCGGGATCGAGGTCCTGAGCCATGTCGTGCGCATCGGCGGGGCCGTTGCCGAGCCCGATTCCGTGCCCAGGGCCGAGGACCGTGAACGCATCGACGACGACCCCGTGCGCGCCCTCGACCCGGCCGCGAGCGAGCGCATGCAGGAGGAGGTCTCCGCGGCGCATCGCGAGGGCGACACTCTGGGCGGCGTCGTGGAGGTCGTCGTGCACGGCCTGCCGCCCGGTCTGGGCAGCCACGTGCACTGGGACCGGCGCATCGACGCGAGGCTGGCCGCGGGTCTCATGGGCATCCAGGCCATCAAGGGCGTCGAAGTGGGCGACGGCTTCGATCTCGCCGCGCGACGCGGATCGCTGGCGCAGGACGAGATCGTCGCCGACGGCGATCGACTCACCCGCACGTCCGGACGGTCGGGGGGCACCGAGGGAGGCATGACGACGGGCGAGGTGCTGCGCGTGCGCGCCGCCATGAAGCCCATCTCCACCATCCCGCGAGCCCTGCAGACGGTCGACGTGGCCACCGGGGAGCCGGCCAAGGCCATCAACCAGCGCTCCGACGTGTGTGCCGTGCCTGCGGCGGGGGTCGTCGCCGAGGCGATGGTGGCCCTCGTGCTCGCCGAGGCGGTCATGGAGAAGTTCGGGGGCGACAGTGTCGACGAGACGCGCCGCAACCTGCGCTCCTACCTCGAGCACCTGGCCTTCTCGTGACCGCGGTGGTGCTCGTCGGCGTCCCCGGTGCGGGCAAGTCCACGGTGGGACGGCGGCTGGCCCGCCGCTGGGGAGTGCCCTTTCACGACAGCGACCAGCTCGTGGAGGCCGAGGCGGGCAAGAGCGTGGCGGACATCTTCGTCGACGAGGGCGAGGACGTCTTCCGGTCTCGCGAGCGCGAGGCCATCGCCCAGGCGTTGGAGCATCACGACGGAGTGCTCGCCCTCGGTGGCGGAGCCGTGCTCGACCCGTCCACGCGCGCGCGCCTGGCCGACGCACGCTGCGTGTGGCTGCGCGTGGGCATCGGCGAGGCGGCGAAGCGGGTGGGCCTGAACACCAGCCGTCCCCTGCTCCTCGGCAACGTCCGCGGCACGCTCATCACCCTCCTCGACGAGCGGACTCCGCTCTACGAGGAGGTCGCCACCTGGACGGTGGACACCGACGGTCGCAGCGTCGACGAGGTCGTCGACGCGGTCGTGCAGGCAGTGGAGGCGCCGTGACGACCGAGGAGATCACCCGGATTCCCGTCCGGGCCGAGCGCCCCTACGACGTCCTGGTGGGCCACGGCCTGCTGGGGGAGCTGCGCGGCCTGCTCGGAGAGGACTGCCGCCGCGTCGCCGTCATCGCCCCTGCCGCCCTGGCGACGACGGCGGAGGCAGTGCGCGAGGATCTCGTCGGGGACGGTTTCGAGGCGATCGCGCTCGAGGTGCCGGACGGCGAGGCCGCCAAGACGCCGGAGGTGGCGTCCTTCTGCTGGTCGGTCCTGGGTCAGGCGGGCTTCACGCGCACCGACGCGATCGTGGCGATTGGCGGCGGCTCCACGACCGACCTGGCCGGGTTCGTCGCTGCCACCTGGCTGCGCGGCGTGCGCGTCGTGCACGTGCCGACGACCGTCCTGGGCATGGTCGATGCAGCCGTCGGCGGCAAGACCGGCATCAACACGGACGCGGGCAAGAACCTGGTGGGCTCCTTCCACGAGCCAGTCGGCGTCCTGTGCGATCTCACGGCCCTGCAGACCCTGCCCCGCAACGATCTCGTCGCGGGGCTTGCCGAGTCGGTGAAGTGCGGGCTCGTGCGGGATCCGGCCATCCTCGACCTCGTGCAGGCCGATCCCGACGATGCGGTGCGCCCTGACTCCGCCCGTCTGCGTGAGATCATCGAGCGATCGATCCGGGTCAAGGCCGACGTGGTCTCCGCGGACCTGCGCGAGTCGATCGGAGGGCCGCTCGGCCGCGAGATCCTCAACTACGGCCACACCCTCGGGCATGCCATCGAGCGCGTCGAGGACTATCGGTGGCGCCATGGCGCCGCCATCAGCGTGGGCATGGTCTACGTCGCGGAGCTCGCGAGGCTGGCCGGGCACCTTGACGACGCGACCGTCGACCTGCACCGTGAGGCGCTCGGGGCCATTGGGTTGCCCACCACGTACGCCGGCGGCCGCTGGGATCGGCTCCTCGGCGCCATGCGGGTCGACAAGAAGGCACGCGGAGACATGCTGCGATTCGTCATCCTCGACGGCCTGGCCCGGCCGTCCATACTCGAAGGACCCGACCCCGCCCTGCTGGCGGCGGCGTACGCGGAGGTGACGTCATGAGTGGTCGACGCGTGCTCGTCCTCAACGGCCCGAACCTGGGCAGGCTGGGTGTGCGGGAGCCCGAGATCTACGGCCACACGACCCACGCGGAGCTCGCCCAGGCGTGCGCCGCCTGGGGTGCGGAGCTCGGTCTGGATGTCGAGGTGCGGCAGACGGACTCGGAGGCCGAGCTCGTGGGTTGGCTGCACGAGGCTGCCGACTCCCAGATCGCGGTGGTCCTCAATGCCGGTGCCTTCACCCACTACTCGTATGCGCTGCGCGACGCCCTGGCGCAGGTTGCAGCGCCGACCGTCGAGGTCCACCTGTCCAACCCCGCGGCACGTGAGGAATTCCGGCACACGTCCGTGATCGCCTCGGTGGTGACCGGCACGATCAGCGGCTTCGGCATCTTGTCCTACGCACTGGCGCTCCGCGCGATCGCGGCACGGGATGCCTAGCGTCCATGAGCGCCGGCGGGGCCTGGCGTGGGACCAGGTCCGCAAGCACTGCCCTGAGGCCACCGCACTGATGGTGACCTCGCTCGCCAACGTGCGCTACCTCACGGGCTTCACGGGCAGCAACGCCGTGCTGCTGCTCGAGGAGGACTCGACGTTGCTCGGCACGGATGGCCGCTACTCCCTGCAGGCCGCCGAGCAGTGTCCCGACCTGTCCGTGCACCTGGACCGGGTGACTGGCCCGGCCGTGGCCTCGGCCTGGGCGGCTGCGGGGGGCGGCACGCTCGCGGTCGAATCCGCGCACCTGAGCGTGAATGACCTGCGGGCGCTCGAGCGCGTGATCGGCGCCCCGCCGGTCGAGACGGTGGGCGTGGTCGAGGCGTGCCGGGTGCGCAAGGAGCCCAACGAGGTCGACCTCATCGCGCGCGCCTGCGCCGTGAGCGACGCGGCCCTCGAGGCGATCCTGCCGCGCGTCCGCGCAGGTGTGACGGAGCGGCAGATCACCCGGTGGCTCGAGGCGGAGTTGTTCGACCAGGGGGCCGACGAGCTCTCCTTCGCGACAATCGTCGCCGCCGGGCCGCACTCGGCGAAGCCGCACCACGAGCCGACCGCGCGCCCCCTCGAGGAGGGCGACCTGCTCCTGATCGACTTCGGCGCCGCAGTCGACGGCTATCACGCTGACCAGACGCGCACCTTCGTCATTGGCCAGGCCGCCGACTGGCAACGCGAGATCCACGCCGTCGTGTCAGCGGCCCAGGAGGCAGGCCGCTCGGCCGCGCGCGCAGGTGCGCCCCTGCCCGAGGTCGACGAGGCAGCGCGATCCGTCGTCGCGGAAGCGGGCTACGGCGACTGCTTCGACCATGGGCTCGGGCACGGCGTGGGCCTGGAGATCCACGAGGCGCCGTTCCTCAGCCCCCGGGCCACGGGTATGCTCCCCGCCGGCTCATCGGTGACCATCGAACCCGGCATCTACCTCCCCGGCAGGGGCGGGGTGCGCATCGAGGACACCATCCTGGTGGGCGAGGGTCCCAGCAGATCCCTGACGGCGTCGCCCCGCGACCTCGTGATGCTGGGCTGATTGGGGAGGACGACGGCACGTGGCGACGACCAACGACCTGAAGAACGGGCTGGTGCTCAATCTCGACGGCCAGCTCTGGACCGTCGTGGAGTTCCAGCACGTCAAGCCTGGCAAGGGCGGGGCCTTCGTGCGGACCAAGCTCAAGAACGTCCTGTCGGGCAAGGTGGTGGACAAGACCTTCAACGCCGGCGTCAAGGTGGAGACCGCAAACGTCGACAAGCGCGACATGCAATACCTCTACCGCGACGGCGACGACTGGGTCTTCATGGACACCTCGACGTACGACCAGGTGATGATCCCCAACGCCGTCGTCGGTGACAACGCCCGCTGGATGCTGGAGAACCAGGAGTGCATCGTCGCGATGCACGAGGGCGCGGCGCTCTACGTCGAGCTGCCTGCGGCGGTGGAGCTCACGATCAGCTACACCGAGCCCGGCCTGCAGGGCGATCGGTCGACGGGTGGCACCAAGCCCGCCACGCTCGAGACCGGGGCTGAGATCCAGGTCCCCCTCTTCATCGAGTCCGACACCAAGGTCAAGGTCGACACGCGCGACGGCTCCTACCTCGGCCGCGTCACCTGACGTGGCCGCTCGCCACAAGGCCCGCAAGCGCGCGCTCGACGTCCTCTTCCAGGCCGACCTTCGCGACGTCGACCCGCTCGTCGTGCTCGCCGACTCCGAGCGGCTGAGGTCCGACGAGGGAGACGGACCCCTCAATCCCTACGTCACCGAGCTCGTGACCGGGGTCGCCGCGCATCGTGAACGCATCGACGAGCTCCTCACGACGTACTCCCTGGGCTGGACCCTCGACCGCATGCCGGGCGTTGACCGAGCAATTCTGCGTCTGGGCGCCTACGAGGTGCTGTGGGGAGACGTCCCGGAGGCCGTTGCGCTGGACGAGGCGGTCACGCTCGCGCGCGAACTGTCGACGGACGACTCGCCGGCGTTCGTCAACGGCCTGCTCGCCCGGATCGCGGGGCAAAGGTCCACACTGGACCTCGAGGCCTGAGCCAGGCCGCCGCGCGCAGAGGAGGCAGTTCGATGAGGTGGGTGCCGGTCGCCGCCGGCGCGGGCGTGCTCGCCGGCGCGGTCCTCGGCGCTGCGCTCATCGCGCCGGCCATCGCCGCACGCGACGACGCTGCCCCTCGCGTGGTGCCCCGCATCTTCTCGTGCGTGTCCGTGGACACCGGCGACCTGCGCATCGTCAATGCCGACGACACCTGCGCCCTCGGCGAAGAGAGGCTCGTGTGGAATCAGCGCGGACTGCCGGGCCCTCGCGGCAGGCAGGGCGAGCAGGGTCCTCGGGGGACTCAGGGCCCGCAGGGCGTGCCCGGGGTGATGGGTCCTCAGGGAGCACCCGGGCCGCAGGGGGTGGCCGGGCCGCAGGGACTTCCGGGGGAGGTGGGCAACCCGGGCCCCCAGGGGCCCATTGGCCCGAGCGACGGATTCTCCGCCGTCCTGTCGGACGACACGTTCAGCGACGCGCCCGTGGTCCTCGCCACGCTCACGCTGCCGGCGGGCACCTACCTCGTGGACGCCGCGGCGTACCTGTCCCTGGAGCAAAGCGGCGGCCCGTTCGACACCGTCTCGTGCGGACTGGATGCGCCGGGGGAGGCCTTCGCCAGCCTCACGGCCTTCGGGCAGTTGACCTTCCCCCTCGCCGCGAGCGTCGAGATCCCCGAGCCTGGGGGAGCCGTGACCGTCGAATGCGTCAAGGGGCAGGCCGGCTCTGTCCGCGCCAGCGGTGTGCTCAATGCCGTCAAGGTGGGCGCGCTCACGCTCCAGTGACGAGCGCGCCTGGGCGACGCGTGCCCCGGGTGGGATTCGAACCCACACTGGACGGTGTTTGAGACCGCTTCCTCTGCCGGTTGGGATACCGGGGCCAGGGCGCCAGGGTACCCGCGCTCGCCTAGGCTCCTCACGTGACGCAGGCACAGCCGCGCATCGTCGTGGCCGAGGACGAGGCCGTGATCCGCATGGACCTCGTCGAGACCCTGCGCGAGGAGGGCTACGACGTCGTAGCCCAGGTGGCCGACGGGCAGTCGGCCGTCGAGCGGATTCAGGCACTCGGGCCGGACGTCGCACTCGTGGACATCGCGATGCCGGGCATGGACGGGATCGAGGTCACCCGGCGCGTCAGTGAAGCCACCGCCGTCATCGTGGTGACGGCCTTCGGGCAGAAGGAGCGGGTGGCGCAGGCGCGCGACGCTGGCGCCATGGCCTACCTCGTCAAGCCCGTTGGCCGTGACGACCTCGTGCCCGCGATCGAGATGGCCTGGTCGGGCTGGCTCACGCTGCGCGATCTCCGCGGGCAGGCAAACGAGTCCGCTGCGGCGGCTGAGCGAGCCGAGCAGCGCCTCGCTGATCGCCGAGATGTGGAGCGCGCCAAGTCCATCGTCTCCACACGACTGGGCCTGGGCGAGGATGAGGCCTATCGATGGCTGCGCCAGTCCGCCATGGACGCTCGCGTACCGCTGGGGGATCTGGCCCGGCAGGTGCTGGCCTCTCAGGCCGCTGAGGAGCAGTAAGATCACGAAACGGTAACGGTCCGAGTCACGGTTTCCTAACCATCGGGTGACGATGCCCCAGGCGGGTACTCGGCCACGTCATCCACAGGGTAGTTTCAGGTCACCATCACGGCGTGGTCACACATCAGTGTGGCCCGCTACCCCTTAAGGAGAAATTGATGATCCGACGCAGCCCGATTGCGGGGGCAGTCGTGGTCCTCGGCGCCGCGAGCCTCGTGCTCGCAGCGTGCGGTGGCAGCAGCAGCACTACGGAGTCCTCGAGCGCCGCACCGGCCTCGTCCTCCGCTGCTCCGTCATCGTCGTCCGCCGAGCCCGCACCCTCGACTGACTGCAAGAACACCCAGCTCAAGATCGGCACACTTCTGCCGGCGACGGGCAGCCTCGCCTACCTCGGCCCGCCCGAGTTCGCAGGCGTTGACCTCGCGGTCAAGGAGATCGACGCGGCTGGCGGCGTTCTCGGCCAGCCCGTGGTCAACGAGTACGGCGACTCCGGCGACACCGAGACCGACATCGCCTCGCAGACCGTTGACTCGCACCTCCAGAAGGGCGTGCAGGCGATCATCGGCGCTGCCTCGTCCGGTGTGACCTTCACGGTCATCGACAAGATCACGAGCAATGGCGTGCTCCAGATCTCGCCGGCCAACACGGCCCCGTCGCTGACGGACTACCCGGACAACGGTCTCTACTTCCGGACCGCTCCGTCCGACGCCCTCCAGGGCGCCGTCCAGGCGAGCAATGCCCTCGACAACGGCTTCACCACCGGTGCGAGCATCGCCCGCAAGGATCCCTACGGCGAGGGCCTGCAGAACGCCTTCGTTGCGGAGTTCGAGGCTGGCGGCGGCACCATCACCACTGCCCTGACCTACGACCCCACCGCGGCGTCGTTCGAGGCTGAGGTTGCGGAGATCGCTGCGACCAACCCCGAGTTCGTCCAGGTCGTGGGCTTCGACGAGTCCGTCAAGCTCATCCAGGAGATGATCAAGCAGGGCATCGGCCCGCAGGACGTCCAGATCTACCTCGCCGACGGCAACCTGTCGACGACGGCGTTCAAGGACTTCCCGAAGGACACGATGACCGGCGTCATCGGCACCGTGCCCACCGGCGATCCCTCCGTGGACGTCGAGGCGTTCAACGCCCGCCTGCTCGAGCAGGATCCGGCGCTGACCGACTTCGCCTACGGCGCACAGGCCTACGACGCGACGATCCTCGTCGCGCTCTCGGCCGAGTACGCCGGCTGCGCGAGCGGCACGGCCATGGCCGAGGCCATGCCCAAGATCGCGAACGCCGATGCGGGTGGCGAGGCGTGCAACACCTACGCCGACTGCCTCGCGATCATCCAGGCGGGTGGCCAGCCCAACTACGAGGGTGTGACCGGCCCGCTGGACTTCAACGAGTACGGCGATCCCAAGTCTGCAACCATCGATGTGGTGCAGTACCTCACGAACACCAAGTTCGAGAGCATTGAGGTCGTCGGACCGGTCGAGGTCCCCGTCCCGTAAGGACGTAGTTCCACAGGAGGCCCGGTCCCGAAAGGGGCCGGGCCTCCTGCATGTGGGGAGGGCCGACCCAGTCACTCGAACGCCAACCCGCCCCCGTCGTATACCCGCCCCCTCGTATATCCGCCCCCGTCAGTCGCCTGCCCGCCCCGTCGCCTGCCGGAATGCGACCGTTATCGGCGCCTCCCGGGCCCTGAAAGCGTCAAAGACGGTCGCATTCGCGAAGGGAGCGCGGCACCGGGATGCGTCGCCGCCCACAAGGGCGGCTACACGGGGCCTTCCACCGGGGGTGGCGCAGCCCGCAACACGGACGCTCGTAGGGCGCAGGGTGGCCGCATGACATCAAGCCGCATGGCTGAACTCGCTCCCGCGATCGAGTCGTTCGCCGGACGTGCACCCTTCACGGTCGCCGACGCTGCCGGCCGGGGGATCTCCCCGGAACGGCTGGCGCGTGCGGTGCGCGCGGGGGAGTTGAACCGCATCACCCGGGGGACCTATGCGCTGAGAGACGAACCCATGGACCTGGCGCGCTATCACCTGAGTCGCCTGGCGAAGCGGGGAGTCCCCGGCGTGATCGGCGGTACGCACGTCGCGGACAGGTGGGGAGTCGCCACGTTTGGCAGGCGCCGTCTCCGCCGCTCCGCTCACCATCCTCGTCCCTCCGGAATCCGACGTTCGTCGGGGCACTCGCTACGGCGTACGCATCCGCGCGGCAGAGATCGATCCCGCGGATGTGCGCATGGTGGATGGCGTGCCCATGACCTGCCCCATGCGGACCGGACTGGACGTGGCTCGCGATGCCGGGAGGGTCCGCGGGCACCCGGGAGGTCACCGACTGTCTCCATGCGCACCCGCGGGTACGGGAGGAGTTGCTGTCTGCGTTGGCTGAGGTGGCAAACCGGGTCAATGGCTACGGCATGAAATGGGTGAGGCGCGTGCTGGCCGACGTGGAGCCCCTGCTCGAAACCGGACTGGAAGGGCTGGCGTGGTCTGTCCTCACTGACACGGATCTGCCGCGTCCTCAGCCGCAGGTGTGGCGCCAAGGGGCAAATGGCAGGCGCTATCGGGTCGACTTCCTCATCGCGGGCGTGGTCATCGTCGAAGCGCACGGGGCAGTGAAGTACTCGGGTCTCACTCCGTGGGAGGAGAAGAAGCGGCAGCACGACCTCGAGGCGGCAGGCTATTGGGTGGTGCGCTGCACCTGGGAGGAACTTCTCCACCGTCCGCATGAGGTGATCGCTCGGATTCGGCTGGCGCTGGAGCGTGCGGCCCGCGATGCGCTGTGGCGCGAAGCGGGCCTGCCCGGGCACGCCGGCGCCGGAGTTGGCCCGCTAGGCAGACCGTCGAGCCGAGCGCGGCGGTCCCGTGGCCAGTGACCCAGGCTGCAACTGCCACCCGAATGCGACCGTCCTTGAGGGTCCCGGGGGCCACGAAGAGCCGGTAACGGGCCCATTCGACCCGCGTCGCCACAGAAGGGGCGCAGCGGGGAACGGGCCGTCGACCGCGGGGTTACTTGGCAGGCCAGGGGAGTGTCAGGCCTGGGCGAGCGTGCCCAGGTAGAGCTCGATGACCTTGGGATCGTTGGCGAGCTGGCGCCCGGTGCCGGTGTACGCGTTCTTGCCCTGGTCCAGGACGTAGCCCCGGTCGACGATCTGCAGGCATCGTGCGGCGTTCTGCTCCACGATGACGACGGTGACGCCCGCGGCGTTGATGCCCTTGACGTTGACGAACACCTCGTCCTGCAGCGCGGGGGAGAGGCCAGCGCTCGGCTCGTCCAGGAGCAGCACGCTGGGATCCATCATGAGGGCGCGGCCCATGGCCACCATCTGGCGCTCGCCGCCCGACAGCGACCCCGCGCGCTGCTTGCGGCGGTCGGCCATCGTCGGGAAGATCGAGACCACACGCTCGAACTGGGCCTCGAAGAGCTTGGGGTTCTGGTAGCAGCCGACCTGGAAGTTCTCCTCGATGGTGAGCGAGGGGAAGACGTTGTTGGTCTGCGGGACGAATCCCACGCCCTCCTTGACGAGCGCGTCGGCCCGCAGGTTGGTGATGTCGCGTCCGCGCAGCGTCACCCGGCCGGAATGCACCCGCACCAGGCCGAACATCGCCTTGAGCAGCGTCGACTTGCCGGCTCCGTTGGGACCGATGATGCCGACGAGCTCGCCCTCCTTGGCGGTGAGGGAGCAGCCGTTGAGGATGTTGACTCCGGGGAAGTAGCCGGCCGTGATGTCATCGGCGTGCAGGACGTACTTCTCCTCGCCCGACACGATGCCGCCCGGCTCACTGAGCTGCTCGGCGTTGAGGTCGATCTCCTGCTCGAAGACGGGGAGCTCGCTGGGGTCGTTCTCCTCGCCCGGCTGGATCCCGGCCCTGGGGTCGAAGCCGCTCATGATGACGTCCCCTCCGTGAGCGACTCGCCGCTCGCCGTGAGCTGCTGGTCGTGGTGAGCCCCGAGGTAGGCATCGATGACGCGCTGGTCCCGCATGACGGTGTCGGGCCGGCCCTCGGCGATGATCTTGCCCTGGGCCATGACGACGACCCAGTCGCTGACATCGCGCACCATGTCCATGTCGTGCTCGACGAAGACCACGGTGGTGCCTTCCTCGCGGATGTCCCGGATGTGATCCAGGAGGCTCTGCTTCAGGGCCGGGTTGACGCCCGCCATGGGCTCGTCGAGCATCACCAGTTCGGGCTCGAGCATGAGCGCGCGCGCCATCTCGAGCAGCTTGCGCTGGCCTCCGGAGAGTGACCCGGCGAAGTCCTGTGCCTTGGGAGCGAGGTTGAAGCGCTCGAGGAGCACCATGGCACGCTCCTTGTTCTTCTTCTCCTGCGCGTTCCAGGTGAAGGGCAGGATCGAGGCGACCATGCTCTCGCCGGTCTGGCCGCCGGCGCCCAGCAGCATGTTGTCCAGCACCGTGAGGCGGGACAGGCTCTTGGTCAGCTGGAAGGTGCGGACCATGCCCTTGCGCGCGAGGCGGTGCGGGGGAGTGTTGGTGATCGTCGTTCCTGCGAAGGTCCACGTGCCGGAGTTCGCCTTGTCGAAGCCGCTCAGGACATTGAAGAACGTCGACTTGCCGGCGCCATTGGGCCCGATCAGCGCCGTGATCGCACCCTTTTGAATCTCGACATGATCGACGTCGACCGCCACGAGTCCACCGAAGTGTCGGTTGACCCCGTCGGCGACGAGGAGCGGCTCGGGCTTGGGCGCGCCAGGCTCGGGCGTCACGCCCGCGAGCGCGGAGACGGCCTGTGTCGCGATTTCACCGGGCATCGAGGGCGATCTCCTTCTTGTCTCCGAGGATTCCCTGGGGCCTGAAGACCATGAGTGCCATGAGTCCCAAGCCGACCAGGATGAAGCGGATGGGCCCGACCTGAGTGGGCTCCATGAAGGTGATGGTGCCGTTGCTGATGAGCAGGAGCAGGAACTGCTCGATGAAGACGAGCAGGAACCAGAAGATGATCGCGCCGACCACCGGGCCCATGACCCGCGCCGCGCCGCCCAGGATGAGGATGGTGTAGCAGAAGAAGGTGAAGGCGGGAACGAAGGAGTCCGGCTGCACGGACTGCTTGGCGATGGCCCAGAAGATGCCGCCGAGCGTGCCGAAGATGCCGCCCAGGATGAGGGCCTGCATCTTGCGCAGGTAGGTGCTCTTGCCGAGGGAGCGCACGGCGTCCTCGTCCTCGCGGATGCCCTTGAGGACGCGTCCCCAGGGGCTGCGCATGAGCGCCCAGGTGAGGAGCAGGAGCAGGGCGATGACGATCCAGCCCACGGTGACGACCCAGGCGTCGTTGCGCGTGTAGCTCAGCGGGCCCAGGTCGAAGCGGTCCTGCTCGGGGAAGGGGTTGAGTGCGTAGAACTCCTCGCCCATCTTGCCGTTGATGCCCTGGGCACCGCCGAGGGCATCCGTGGACTTGAAGACGAGTCGGATGATCTCGCCCGCGGCGATGGTGACGATGGCGAGATAGTCGGCCCGCAATCGGAGCGTGGGCACGCCGAGGATGAGGGCGAGCAGGACCGAGAGCAGGATGCCGTAGAGGATCGCCACCCACAGGTTGGGCACGAAGACGCTGCCCTGCCACTGGACCATGAAGACGCCGATGGCGTAGGACCCGACGGCCACGAAGGCGATCTGGCCGAAATTGAGCAGGCCGGTGTAGCCGAACTGGATGTTCAGGCCCATCGTGGCGAGCAGGTAGATGATCGCCGTGACCCCGATGGCCTGGGAGATGCTCTGAGTGAGGACGAATCCCATATCCATGTCAGCCCACCCTCTCCGGTCGACCGAGCAATCCCTGCGGTCGTATCAGCAGCAGGACGATCATGAGGAACAGCGCGGAGGCGGTCTTGAGCTCAGGGGGCACGATGAGCGTGCTCATCTGCACCGTGATGCCGACGACGAAGGAGCCCACGATCGCTCCGCTGATCGTCCCGAGGCCACCGAGGACGACGGCGGCGAACATCGTGAGCAGGAGGAACTGACCCATGGTCCACACGACGTTCTGGGTCATGCCGAGGAAGACACCGCCGTAGGCCGCGAGCAGGGCTCCGAGCACCCACACGACGGAGATGACGCGCTCGACGTTGACGCCGGAGGCGGACGCGAGCGCGGGGTTGTCCGACACGGCCCGGGTCGCCTTGCCGAGGCGGGAGCGCTTGAGCCACAGGACGGACGCCGCAAGGAAGACCACCGCGATGATCGACAGGTAGATGGCCTTGGGGGTGATGAAGACCGGGCCGAGGTCGATGCCCGGCTGGCCGGCGAACTGCGCGTAGCTCTCCGGTGAGCCGCCGAAGAAGAACAGGATCGTGTAGCGCAGCGCGATGGCGAGGCCGATGCTCACGATCATGGCCGCGATCAGTCCGGTGCCCCGGCGGCGCAGCGGGCGCCACAGGACCTGGTTCTGGCCCCAGCCCCACAGGGCAGCGCTGATGATGATGCCGATCGGGGCGGCGATGAGCAGGTTGAGGCCGAGTGTCGTGTTAAGCACAAGCACCGTGAAGGCGCCGAGCGTGAGCAACTCGCCGTGCGCGAAGTTGCTCAGGCCCGTCGTGCCGAAGATGAGGCTGAGGCCCAGAGCGCCGAGCGCGATGATGAGCGACAGGATGATGCCGTCCAGGATGAGCTGCATCACCCGCTCCCAGGTGATGCCGGCGAAGATCCCGCTGCCGCCCCCGCCTCCGGAGTCTCCGCCCTCACCGGCGGGCACGAGCGGGAAGATCACCTTCTTGTCGCCGGACAGCACGTTGATGCTCCGCTCGGGCCCACCCCGGACCTCGAACTCGGGGGGGATCGTGGCCACATCGAGCGTGGCGACGTACGCGCCGGACGCGGGGACTTCGAGCACGGCGAACCCCTCGCCGTCGGTGGTTGCGGATCCCGTGAACCCGTCGGGACCCGTGACGTTGATCGTTGCGCCCGCAACCGGTGCCTTGTCGGGATCTGTCACGCTCGCCCTGATCGATGGGCCCTCAGCCTGGGCCGAGCCGATGGCGACCATGGTGGCCGCGATGAAGCCCAGGAGGAGCAGGGAGAGACGGGTCAAGCCCCTGTGCACTCGGCCTCCTGACGTCGGCGGAGCCCCGACCGGGCCCCAGCGGCGATCGTGAGCATAGTCGGGTGGTGGCCGGGGGGAAGCCCATTGGGGGTTTCGAGATGAAGCAGTGACCGATGCCGGCTACTCGGCGTCGCGCAGAAAGCACGTGAGCCGGGCGGTGCAGACCGGCTTGCCCGCATCGTCGGTCACCACCACGTGCGACGTGACCAGCGTGCGGCCCACGACCAGGGGAGTGGCCACCGCCGTGACCCAGCCCTCGCGCGCTGAGCGGTGGTGGCTGCAGGAGAGCTCGATCCCGACGGCGAAGCGGCCCTCGCCCGCGTGGAGATTCGCCAGCACCGACCCGACGCTCTCGGCGAGGACAGCACTGGCTCCGCCGTGCAGCAGCCCGAAGGGCTGCGTGTTGCCCTCGACAGGAATGCGCGCGCTGACCCGCTCCGGAGTGGTCTCGAGCCACTCCATGCCCATGCGCTCGCCCAGGCCACCGCGATCGGCAGCTGCGATGTGGTCTCGGAGCGTGGGGTCATCCATGCGCTCAGCCTAGGCCGCTCGCGCCTAGGATCGCCGGGTGGCGACGGGTCGGCTCCTCCTGCTCGACGGGCACTCCCTTGCCTACCGCGCCTTCTACGCCCTGCCGGTCGAGAACTTCTCCACGGTGTCGGGCCAGCCGACGAACGCCGTCTACGGCTTCACGTCCATGCTCATCAATGCGCTGCGCGATCTCGACCCGACGCATATCGCGGTCGCCTTCGACGTGTCGCGAGCGACCTTCCGCAGCGAGGCGTTCGAGGGATACAAGGCGACGCGCACCAAGACTCCCGAGGAATTCCGAGGTCAGGTCGATCTGATTCGGGACGTGCTCACGGCCATGGGCATCCGCTATCTCGAGCGCGAGGGATTCGAAGCCGACGACCTCATTGCCACTCTCGCGACCGTGGCGGAGGGTGCGGGCATGGAGACAGCGATCATCACCGGGGACCGGGATACGTTCCAACTCGTGTCGCCCGCGACGACCGTGCTCTACCCGCGCAAGGGCGTGTCGGACCTCGCGCGCATGACCCCGGAGGCGGTTCAGGAGAAGTACGGCCTGACTCCGGCGCAGTATCCCGACTTCGCTGCGCTGCGGGGCGATCCGAGCGACAACCTCCCCGGCATCCCGGGCGTGGGGGAGAAGACCGCGACGAAGTGGATCAGCGAGTACGGCTCACTCGCCGGCCTGGTTGATCACGTCGGGGACATTCGGGGCAAGACCGGTGACGCACTTCGCGAGGCGCTGCCTCAGGTGCTGATCAACCGGCACCTGACCGAACTCGTCCGCGACGTGCCGCTCGACGTGGCACTCGACGACCTCGAGCGTCGCGCACCGTCCCAGGAGGCGGTGCACGAGGTCTTCGATGCCCTGCAGTTCCGGGTGCTCCGGGACCGACTCTTCGAGACGCTGCCCACGGAGCAAGCGGCCCCCAGCGCGGGGCCGCGGGTCGAAGTGGAGGCCCTCGGCGCGGGCACCTGGGGTCGCTGGCTCGCCTCCGCGTCGCCGCCGGTCGCCGTGGCCGTCCGCGGCACGTGGGGGTCGGGCACGGGCCGCATCGAGGCGCTGGGCCTCGCGGGCACGGACGGATCCGCCGTCACGACAGGGGAGTGGGCGGACCTGGCTGAGCCCGACCGGGTCGCCCTCGGGTCCTGGCTTGGCGATGCGGGGTGCCCCAAGGTGCTCCACGACGCGAAGGGCCCGCTTCTCGCGCTCTGGGCCGAGGACCTGGACCTGCAGGGAGTTGTCTCGGACACCGCCCTGTCCGCCTACCTGGTGCAGCCCGGGCAGCGGGCGGGCGACCTGGCCGGCCTGTGCGAGAGATACCTCGGGCGCACGCTTGCCGCCGGCGACGACGGCCAGCTCGCGCTGGACGACACGGACGGCGACCTGGCCGCGGAGGCTGCTGCCGTGGGCGACCTCGCCGCGGTCCTCGACGCGCAGGTGGAGTCGCGCGGCGCGCAGCGCCTCCTGCAGGACGTCGAGCTGCCGCTCGAGCGGGTCCTCGCGAGGATGGAGCGGACCGGGATCGCGGTCGACATCGACGGCCTTCGAGCGCTCTCCGAGGAGTTCGGGGACGAGGCCAGGGCCGCGGAGGCGCAGGCGCACGGCTTCGTGGGGCGCCCCTTCAACCTCGGTTCCCCCAAGCAGTTGCAGGAGATCCTCTTCGGGGAGAGGGGACTGCCGAAGACCAAGCGCATCAAGACGGGCTACACCACGGACGCGGAGGCGCTGCAGGCGCTCTTCGCCAAGACCGAGGACCCCGTGCTGGAGTGCATCCTGCGCTGGCGCGACTGGAGCAGGCTGCGCCAGACCGTGGATGGGCTCATCCCGCTCGCCGAGCGCGACGGTCGCATCCACACGACGTTCCAGCAGACCGTGGCCGCCACGGGCCGGTTGTCGAGCACGGATCCCAACCTGCAGAACATCCCGATTCGCACGGAGGCCGGGCGGCGCATCCGGGAGTGCTTCGTCGTCGGCCCCGGCTACTCGTCGCTGCTGACCGCCGACTACAGCCAGATCGAGATGCGGATCATGGCGCACCTGTCTGCAGACGAGGGGCTCATCGACGCCTTCGCCGAGGGCGAGGACCTGCACACGACGGTTGCCGCGAGGGTCTTCGGCGTCGCCCCGGCGCACGTCGATGCCGAGATGCGCAGGCGGATCAAGGCCATGTCCTACGGTCTCGCCTACGGCCTGTCGGCATTCGGCCTCGCCCAGCAGCTCGGCATCGAGCCGGACGAGGCGCGTGTGCTCCGGGACGACTACTTCGCCCGGTTCGGTGGCGTTCAGGACTACTTGCGCGGCGTCGTCGACGAGGCGCGACAGCGGGGCTTCACGCAGACCCTGCTGGGGCGACGGCGCTATCTGCCGGACCTCGCGAGCGATAACCGGCAGCGTCGCGAGATGGCCGAGCGCATGGCGCTCAACGCGCCGATCCAGGGGTCGGCCGCCGACATCATCAAGGTGGCCATGCTCGAGGTGGACCGCCTCATCCGCGAGGGCGGCCTCGCCTCGCGGCTCCTGCTGCAGGTGCACGACGAGCTCGTGGTGGAGGTAGCGCCGGGCGAATCGGACCTTGTGCGAGACCTCGTCGTGGGTGCCATGAGCGGAGCCGTCGCCCTGAGCGTGCCGCTGGACGTCTCGGTCGGCGAGGGCCCCACTTGGGAGGCCGCGGGTCATTAGCGCCCGGGATCCCCGCGCGCCGTGGCACACTGCGCAGATGCGCAGACTTGCCCTCGCCTTCGCGTCCGCCTCCACGCTCCTCCTCGCCGGCTGCGCCTCAGCCGCGGCAATTCCCGAGGCCCGAGACCAGTCGACGGCGGTGCCCTTCACCGGGTGCGACACGGTCGCGTGCACCGGGGAGATCAACGGCGCGGCGTACGAGATCGTCATGCCGCAGACCTGGAACGGCACGCTGCTCATCTACTCGCACGGCTACCGCCCGGCCGAGCCCTTCCCGCCCAACTTCGACGCGGTTGTGACGACCGCGACGCCCGCTCCCGGCTGGGATTCGGGCGACAAGGCGGTCGGCGAGGCCCTGCTCGAGCGGGGCTATGCGCTCGCGGGCTCGGCGTACTCGAGCAACGGGTGGGCCGTGGAGGACGGCGTGCGCGCCGCCGGTGAGATCTACGAGTTCTTCAGCGAGCAGGTGGGCGATCCCAAGCGCGTCTACGTCTGGGGCGACTCGCTCGGCGGCCTGATCACGCAGGAGGTCGCCGAGTCAGCGGACTGGGTCGATGGCGCCGCGCCCCTGTGCGGGGTGATGGCCGGCCTGGATCCCAACATCGGCATCTCGCTTGACGCCGCATACGGCGTGCAGCAGCTGCTCTTCCCTGAGATGGAGATCGTGGGCTTCGACAGCTACGAGGACGCACTCGCGAGCTGGGAGGGTGCCGCGTCCCGCCTCATCGAGAGCGCCCGGGACCAGGACACGGATGCGATCGCCCGCATTCTCACGGTCGCGGCCATGGTGGACGCGCCCAGCCAGACGCGCACCTACGACGGCACCAGCATCGTGAGCACGGTCTCGGGGACCATCGAGGCGCTTCTCACCGCGCTGGCGTACGGCACTGTCGGACGTCAGGAGATCGACACGCGCTACGGCGGCAGCGTCGTCGGGAACGTGGACTCCGTCTACACCAACCGCCTGGACGAGGCTGAGCGCGAGACGATCGACGCGCTCGGCGGCGAGGGGGCGGCCGATCGCTTCGTGGCCATCCTGGAGAACGGTCCCCGCGTCGAGGCGGACCCGGCAGCGCAGGCGGCCGCGATCGAGCGCGGCGGCGATCCGTCCGGCGCCGTGCAGGTGCCGACCATCACCATGCACACCAAGGCGGATCCGCTCGTCATCGCGCAGAACCAGACCTTCTTCAAGGATCGCTACGACGCGCAGGTCGCCGCGGGCAACGTGAGCGGAGGCCTGCTGCAGATCTACACCGTGCCCCCGCCGGAGTACTCGCAGGAGACAGGTGCGCCGTACGGTGCCGGGCACTGCAACTTCACCCTGGAATCGCGCCTGGCGGTCATCGATCTCCTGGACGAGTGGGTCCGTAACGGGGTCTACCCCGGCCCGGCAGCAGTCGAGGAGGCGATGGGGCCCCTGAGCGGCTACAGCGCCAACTACACCCCTGGCTCCTGGCCGGACACGCTCGCGGTCGTCACGGAGTAGCAGACCCTGCCGCCTCGCGACGCAGTTCGCGAGCGGTCACGACGACGCCCACGACCGCCAGCGCCAGTCCGGCGGCTAGGGCGCTCGTGGCCAGTCCGCTCACGGTGCGCGGCATGACGAGCGTGGCGAGCGCCACGAGCAGGGCGGCCGCGCTCCACACTGCGACGACGGCGCGCCTGTCGTCGATGGCGAGACGGGTGAGGAGCAGCGCCTGCGCGAGCGCGAAGGCCGCGCCGATGGCTGCGAAGAGCCACGCGATGGGCACGAGCGAGGCGTACGCCGACCCGCCCACGAACGCCACGACAAGGCCGGGTAGAGCCGCCGTTGCCCCCACGACGAGCAGCCCGATGGAGGCCACGGCGACGAGGGTGATGATCGTGGCGCGTTCTCTGCGCGAGTCGGCGAAGCGGGGAAAGGCGACCACGCCGACGAACTGCGGGAGCCAGAAGGCCACCTTGGCGATGACGGCTCCGACGCCGTAGATGCCCGCCTGCTCCGCATCGAGCAGCGCGCGAGCGAGAAGAACGTCCACGTTGGTGAGCACGAAGAGCGCCAGCAGGGCATGCGTGGCATGCGCCGACTCGGGGAAGAAGCCCTCGAGTCGCGCCCGGGGGGCACGGGCGAGGGGGGCGACCACCCACCTGCCGACGAGCGCCCCCATGGCCGTGCCGATGGCCAGGCCCGCCATCGTGCCGAGCACGGTCCCGGTGGCGATCGCTCCTACGACGCCGCCGACGCCACGGCCCACGCCGACCAGGGCGTAGACGGCGGCGAGCCGGCGGTAGGACTCCCGTCCCTGTGCCACGCCGTACTGCGCGCCTGCCCAGGTGATGGGGATGAAGGTGGCGGCCGCGAGCAGCAGCGAGGCCCAGCCATCGAGCCTCAGCAGCCAGATGAGCAGGGGACTCACGGCGAGCGTGGCGACGGCCACCGCCATCCCGCCGATGAGTCCGTCGCGCAGCATGCTGCGCGCGGCGCCGGCTCGCTGATCCGGGTCGACGGTCACCAGGCGCCGGGCGGCGACCGCTTGGATGCCCATGGCCAGGACGCTGCCGATGAGGAGGATGCCGAGGAGAGCGGCCAGGACGCCGAAGCCATTGGGACCGAGCGCGCGGGCAGCCACGACGCTCACGGCGTAGGCGAAGACCTGGGCGATGCCCAGGGCGACGGCGACGAGGGCGGTGTGGGAGGCCAGCGAGTCGCGGCGCGACGACCGCTCAGCCATGGGCGCTCACGCGTGCCACGATAACCCCCCATGGCGGCACCGCGGCTCACGCGCATGCTGGCCTGCGCATGGGTCGGCCTGCTCACCGTTGCCGTCTACGGGCCCGCGCTCCTGCCGGGATTCGTGCTGAGCTACGACCTCGTCTTCACGCCACAGCAGGCCCTGCTGCCCGGGTCGATCGGCGTGGGCTCGGGACTGCCGAGGGCCGTGCCGCAGGATGCCGTGGTCGCCCTCGTCGAGACCGTGGTCCCGGGGATGATCGTCGAGAAGGTCGCCCTGCTCGCGATCCCCGTGCTCGCGGGCACGGGCATGCTGCGACTGCTACGCGGCACGGGTGCGGGCGTCGTCGCCGCCACGCTCGCCGTGGCGAATCCCTTCGTCGCGCAGCGCCTCGTCATCGGGCACTGGGGCTTCCTGCTTGCCTACGCCCTCGTCCCGTGGGCGCTTGTCGTGGCGCGCCGACTGCGCACGACGGGGGATGCGTGGGACGGCCTGCGCCTGATCCTGCTCGTCGCCGCGGGCTCCTTGACGCCGAGCGGCAGCCTGCTCATGGCGGCCGTCACGGTGCCGCCCGCGCTGCTGCCGCGATCACGCTATGGCGTGCGTGAGCGGGTCCTGCTCGCGGCAGCCGTCGTGGCGACGTGGCTGCCCTGGCTGCTCCCGGCGCTCACCCACCCCATCGGCACGCAGGCAGATCCCGACGGCACGCGCGTCTTCGCGCTGCGACCTGATGCGCCGGGAGGGGCACTCGCGACGGCACTCACGGGAGGCGGCATATGGAACGCCGAGGTCGTCCTGCCGTCCCGGGGGACCGCCCTCACCTGGGTCTTCGCGGCGTGCCTGCTCGGACTGGCAGCGTGGGGAGCGCGCCCGCTCTGGCGCTCCCTCGGGCGCACCGTCGTCGGCTGGTGGGCGCTGGTGGCCGGCCTGGGCCTGCTCGCCGCCCTGGCGTCCCGTCTCCTCCCCGGGCCGTGGGGCGAACTAATCGACGCGCTGCCGGGCGGCGGACTGGCGCGGGATGCCCACAAACTTCTCGCCCCCTGGGTGCTGCTCGCCGCCGCTGCCGCGGGTGCCGGGGCCGGGCGCCTCATCGGCCACGTGGGCGACAAGGGTGCGAGGGTCACCGTGGTCGTCGCGCTTGCGGTCCTACCGCTGGCCTGCCAGCCCGACCTCCTCTGGGGCGCCGGCGGACGACTTCAGCCGGCGGCGTATCCGCAGGACTGGGCAGCCGTGCGGGCCGCGGTCGCCGACAGCCCGCGCCCCGGGGACGTCGCGTCCTTCCCCTGGACGGCGTTCCGCAGGTTCGACTGGAACGGCGACCGGACCGTGCTCGACCCCGCGCCACGGTGGCTCACGCGCACGACCGTGGTCTCCGACGACCTCGCCATCGACGTCAGCGGGGGACTGGTGGTGGTGTCCGGCGACGATCCGCGAGCGCAGCGCATCGGTGCGGCCGTGGCAGAGGGGGACGAGGTCGCCGATCTCCTGCCGGGACTCGGAGTGGGCTGGGCCCTGGTCGCCCGCGGAACCCCGGGGCCTGTTCCGGAGCTTCCCGGGTGGGAGCTGGTCCTGGAGGGCCAGGATCTGGCGCTGTACGCCGCCCCGGAGGGCACCGTCACGCCGGTGCGGCCCGACGTCCGGGCGGTCGCGGCGGTCGACGTCGTCCTGGCCGTCGCCCTCATGGCGGGGGCCGCTGTCGTGCTGATCCGGCGAGTCCGGGCGCGCCGGCCCGGGGGTTTGGTACCGTGACCGACGAAGGAGGCAGGCATGTCGGTGTGGATCGGTCCCATCATCGCGGCGGTCGTCGGTGCGGTCGTGGCCGCGGGCGCTTCCTTCGGCATCGTCTCGTCGCAGACAGCCGTGCCCCCTACGGTCGATAAGCCCTACGTCGTCTACGGCGCGACCAACTAGCCGCGCGCGCCTTGCCGGCGCGCACCGCTGTCTCGAGCACATCCACGAACGCCTCCGCCGACGCGCCCCACGAGAACTCCGCCGAGCGCGCGCGGGCACGCTGCCCCATCGCATCGCGGCGGGTGCTGTCCGTGAGGATGGCGTCGAGCGCCGCGGCGAACTCGACTTCCCCGCCCTCAACGAGCACGCCCGTGACGCCGTCGACGATGGACTCCGTGACACCGCCTGCGTCGGCATAGGCGACGGCCGGCACGCCGCGCGAGGCCGCCTCCATGACGACGAGTCCCCACCCTTCCTTCAGTGAGGGCAGGGCGAGGACCCACGCTCGGTCCACCTGCCTGGCCTTCTCCGCCTCGCTGACGTGGCCGGTGAATTCCACGATGTCGGCGACGCCATGGGCGGCGGCCGCCTCGTGCAGCTGCTGGGCCCACCAGCCGTCGCCCACCACCGCGACCGTCAGTCCGGGATGCTCCGCGCGCAACCGGGCCGCGGCGGCGAGGACGTGCTCGACGCGCTTGTGCGGGACGAGTCGGCCGAGGACGAGGATGCGCGGCGCGGGGTCACGGGGTGCACCGCTGTCGGGCAGCGGCTCCGTGCCGTTGTGCACCACGGTGATGTCATCCGCTGACACGCCCTGTTCGACGAGCTCGCGTCGCGTCGCCTGAGACACCGCGACGTACCTGTTGCCGCGCAGTGCGCGAGGCGCTGCGACGGATTCGATGAACCAGCCCACGCGCGCCCGTAGGGGGTCGTAGACCACCGGCCACTGCTCACGATGGACGTGGTGGACCAGCACCACCGTGGGGGCCGCGGTCGCGAAACGGGCGAAGAACGGAACGCCGTTCTGCGTGTCGACGACGACATCCACCCTGCCGAGTGCCCCGCGGCGCAAGAGCCCGCGCGCACGGGAGTAGACGCTCAGCTTCGTTCCGACGCGCACGATGCGCATGCCTTCGCGGACCTCGAGGCCCGGGGCCGAGTCGTGGGCAGCGCACACCAGGGTCACGTGGTGCCCATCCCTTGCCCAGCGCCGTGCCAGCTGCTCGACATAGACCTCCGAGCCACCGCCCTCGGGGTTGGCGGTGTCGCGCCAGTTGAGGACGACGATGTGCACCGCCTCACGGTACGTGCTGCCCGATCCGCGCGTGCGACCATCCCGCTGGGGTAACGTCACGGGGTGTCCGCCGCTTGGCCCGCTGGGGAAGCCGCCGGCCCCGTCCGTGCCCTCGAGCGCCCTCCTTCGTGGGCCTTCCGGGCCACGTGGCGTCGCTCTGTCGGGCTCTTCCGGTCCTTTCTCGTCGAGCAGACCGATCCCGATCGCTTCTATGGCGATCTCGCCGCCGACTCGGCCGCCCACGTGGCCAGCTTCCAGCCGCTCGAGGGCGCGCGACTGCTCGACGTGGGCGGCGGACCGGGTTTCTTCGCGGATGCCTTCGCTGAGCGGGGGGCGACGTACGTCGCCGTGGACGCCGACGCGGGCGAGATGCGGCTGCATGGGCGGGCGCCTGGTCCGCGCACGGTGCAGGCGAGCGGCACCGCCCTGCCCTTCGCCGACGGGGCGTTCGATGTCGCCTACTCGTCGAACGTCCTGGAGCACGTCCCGGAGCCCTGGGCCATGGCCGACGAGATGGTGCGCGTCGTGAGGCCCGGGGGACTCGTCGTCATCTCCTACACGCTGTGGTTCGGCCCCTGGGGAGGGCACGAGACCGCGCCCTGGCACCTCCTCGGCGGTCACCGGGCTGCCCGGCGCTACGCGCGCGCCACCGGCCACGCCCCCAAGAACGTCTTCGGCGAGAGCCTCTTCCCGATCACGGCGGCAGCGGGCATCGCTTGGGCGCGGGCATGCCCGGACGTCCACGTGGTGGCCGCGATACCGCGCTACCTGCCCAGAGCGCTGCGATGGGTCGCGGATGTGCCGCTCCTGCGCGAGGCGCTGGCGTGGAATCTCATGCTGGTCCTGCGCAGGCGGGGGAGCGTCGAGTGAGCGTCGGCACATCACAGGCGACGGCGGCCACAGCGGACCAGCCTGCGTCGCCGCGGCTGCTGCACCGGCTGCGCCTCGGTGCGGTCTGCGTCGTGCTCGCGGCCCTGGCGTTCATCCAGGACCCCGGCCGCATCGCCGCCGACACCAAGCTGGACCTCGCGGTCGATCCGAGCGGCTTCCTCCAGCGCGCGCTGTCCCTGTGGGAGCCGCTCGGCTTCTTCGGGCAATTGCAGAACCAGGCCTACGGATACCTGTTCCCCGTGGGACCGGTGTTCGTCCTGGGCGACGCCATGGGCCTGCCGGCGTGGGTTGTGCAAAGGCTGTGGTGGTCCGCACTGCTCATTGCGGCGTTTCTCGGGGTCGCACGACTTGCCCGAATGCTCGGAGTGCAGCGCGAGAGCTCGCGCATCATCGCGGGACTGGCATACGCGCTCGCGCCGCGCATGGTCACCGAGATCGGCGTGCTGTCCGTCGAGGTGCTCCCCTTCGCCGTGGCGCCATGGGTGCTCATTCCCCTGGTGGCGATCGCGGACGGACGGGTGTCGGCCCGGCGCGGGGCTGCCCTCAGTGGCATCGCCGTTCTCGCGGCGGGCGGGGTCAATGCGGTGGCGACCGCGGCCGTCCTGCCGCTGGGCGCCTGGTGGATCCTCACCAGGTTCCGCGGTCGGGCCCGCGTGGCGCTCGTGGGCTGGTGGGCGCTCGCCGTGGGGCTCGCCACGCTCTGGTGGGCGATCCCCTTGGTCATCCTCGGGCGCTACTCGCCGCCCTTCCTCGACTGGATCGAGTCGTCCTCGGTCACGACGCTCATCACCTCACCTGACACCGTGCTGCGGGGCGCCTCGCAGTGGGTCGCTTACGTCGTCGAGCCGGGCGGTCCCAGTTGGCCTGGCGGATGGGCCCTGGTGTCGACGCCGGTGCTCATTTTCACGGCGGGGGCCGTCGCAGCGGTAGGCCTGGCGGGACTCGCCGCCCGCAGCACGCCCTACCGGGGATTTCTCGTCGGCGGAGTGCTCATCGGCGTCGTCCTGGTGTCCCTGGGGCACACCGGTGCGGTGCAGGGCATCGCGGCGCCCGTGCTCCAGGACGCCCTCGACGGGCTGCTCGCACCCTTGCGCAACACCCACAAGTTCGACCTCGTGCTGCGGCTGCCACTGGCGCTAGGTGTCGGATTCGCGGTGGATGCCGCTTGCCGGCGGGTGTCGCGCAGGCACCCGATGGGTCCCCGGTTCGTCGCCGCCGGGATGACGGTGGCCATTGCCGCGGGCACCTGGCCGATGGCCACCGGCACCCTGGCGCGTGAGCGCTCCTTCGCTTCCGTCCCCGACTACTGGGCCCAGGTCGCGCAATGGCTCGCGGAGGAGTCACCCGACGGGCGCGCCCTGGTCGTGCCCGGTGCGTCCTTCGGCATCTACACGTGGGGCCGCACCCAGGACGAGCCGCTCCAACCGCTGGCCACCTCCCCCTGGGCGGTGCGCGACGCCGTCCCTCTGTCGAGCGCGGGCAACATCCGCTGGCTGGATGCCATCCAGGACAGGCTCGACTCGGGGCGCGGGTCGCCCCGCTTGGCCGATGCGCTCGCCCGGGCGGGCGTCGACTACGTCATCGTGCGCAACGACATCGACCAGCGCCGCAGTGCCACGCCTCGCACGGTCCTGGTGCGGCAGGCGATGCTGCGCTCGGGTGGATTCACCCCCGTTGCCGGCTTCGGCCCGGCCCTGCCGCCGTTCCGCACGCCCACCACCGTCGTGGACGACGGGCTCCAGGACACCGTGGCAGCCGTGGAGGTGTGGCAGGTCGCGTCGCCGCTGGCATCCGGCGATCCGCGCGTGACCCTGCGGGACGCGTCCCAGGTCATCGTGACCTCCGGCTCGGCGGAGTCGCTCGTGGACCTGGCGGACGCGGAGGTCCTGGGGTCGCGTCCCGTGGTGGTGCTGGGCGACGAGGGTCCGCTGGAGGGTGTCGACGGCGTCTCGACGGACTACGCCGTGACGGATGGCTTCCGCCGCAGCGAGGTGAGCGTGGGGTCCACGCGGGACAACCGCTCTCAGACGCTCACTCCGGGCGACACATACGTGCAGGACAGGCGCGTCCACGACTACTACACGGGCGGCCCCGCGGGACTCCAAGCGGTCGCAGTCTTCGAGGGCGGGACCGTGACGGCGTCGTCGAGCGGCAGCGAGGTCACGGCCCTGCGCGCTCGCTCGAACGCCACTCAGCCCTGGGCCGCGCTCGACGGCGATCCCTTCACATCATGGGTCTCGGGGGATCTCGAGCGGGGCGTCGGCCAGTGGTGGCAGGTCACCTCGGACGAGCCGTTCAGCGCGTCGTGGGTGACGGTGCGCCTGGTCGTGGGACAGGTCGCGGGGATCGAGCCGGCATCCGTGACGGTCACGACGGACGCAGGCGAGGTGACCGTGCCCGTAGCGGCGACGGACCAGCCGCAGCGACTGCCTGTGCCAGCGGGGGACACCCGCACCCTCCGGCTCACGCTCGCCTCTGTGGCGGATGGGGGACCGGGTGAGGGGTTCGGCCTGCGCGAGGTCCAGATCCCGGGCGTCGACGTGACCCGCTACGTGGAGGCTCCCGGGGTCGCAGACGGGGGGCCGATCGTGCTCACCGCGCGCAAGGGGGAGCAGACGGGATGCGCCGCCGTGGCCGGTCAGCTCGTCTGCACGCCCCGGCTCGGGCGCGTGGGCGAGGAGCGGACGGGGATCCGGCGCATCGTCGACGTGGCTGCCTCGGGCGACTACCGGCTGCGCATCTGGGTGCGGCCACGAGCGGGTGCCGCGCTCGACCGTCTCCTGGCCCCGGCACTGCCGGTGTCCCCTCGCGCATCGGCCACGAGCGTCTACACCAGCGACGCCGCCAATCGTCCCCAAGCCGCCGTGGATGGGGTCCTCTCCACGTCGTGGCTGCCGTCGACGCTGGACGAGCGGCCGGAACTCGGCATCGAGTGGGGTGAGCCGCGCCGGATCCGCGGAGTGCGCCTGGACATCGACCCCGACCTCGCAGCGAGTCGACCCCTGCGCGTGACCGTGACCGTGAACGGTCGCGAGACGACCGACATCGTCTCGGCTCGTGGCGCGATCACCGTGCCCGCGCAGGAGGCCACCGCACTGAGCATCCGCTTCGACAACGCAGACGTGGTGCGCAGCCTGGACCCGGCAACGGGGACGCTCACGGCCCTGCCGATCGGCATCAACGAGGTGCGACTGCTCGGTGCCGAGGACATCGTCAAGGGGCCGAGGCTCTTCGACGAGGTGAGCGTCCCGTGCGGATTCGGTCCGGAGCTGGTCGTCGATGGCGACGTGCGGGCTGAAACCGCCGTGACAGCGACGGTGAGCCAGGCGATCAGCGACGCGCTCCTGCCCGCGGTCCCCTGCGGTGGGCGCATCGTCTCCCTGGCGCAGGGCAGGCACGTCATCGAGGCGGTCTCGACAGCGCAGTTCGCGGTGGAGGCCATTGCCCTGGAGCCTGTCGACGGCGCGTCCGCGCTGCCTCCGCCGGGGACCGGTGGCGACCCACAGGTGCAGGAGTGGGGTGCGACCGAGCGCACGGTGGACATTCCTGCGGCCGCAGCACCGCGCATCCTCGAGACGACGGAGAACTTCAATGCCGGTTGGTCTGCCTCCCTGGGGGGCACCGATCTGCGTGCCGTGCGGGTCGACGGGTGGAGACAGGGCTGGATCGTGCCGGCAGGCGCTTCGGGGACCGCGACGTTGGCATTCGGGCCGCAGGCGGCCTACGTCGGCGGGCTGCTGGCGGGGCTGCTCGGACTGATCGCGCTGATCGCCCTGGCCCTCGCCGGGCGCGGGCGTCAAGGAGACGTGGCACCGCCGGCGCCCGCGAGTCGGGGGTGGGCACTCGCGGCAGGGGCAGCGGCGGCGGGGCTCCTCGTGGGCGGCCTCCCCGGCGCCCTGGTGGCTCTCGCGGCCATGGGGGCCGCGTGGGCGCTGCCACGACCCGCGGTGGCAGGGGCCTTGGCCTTGGCCAGCGGCGTGGGCGCTGCGCTCGCGCCGTGGCCAGGCCGACTGGAGGCCGAACCGGCCCTGCTGGTCGCTACGGCGCTGCTGGCGATCGGGTCGCTGGCGGCTGCTGCAGCGCCGCCGCGGACTCGCCGGGGGTCCGGCGATGCGCCCACGCGAGGATCGGCTTCTCCAGCATGAACCACGACAGGCTCGCCACCGCGATGGACGCGAGCACGACCAGCGGCCACACGATCCAAAAGCCCCCGGCGAAGACCTCCAGGCCGAGCGCATTCTGAATCAGGCGCAGAAGCACGAGGTGCCACAGGAACACGCCGTACGAGATGGTCCCCAGGAAGACCATGACCGGACTCGCGAGCAGCGCCGCCCACCATGACCGGTGCACCTGCGCGGACCCCTCGGTCGCGTCGCGGGTGTCTCCGACCCCGAGGAATCCCGGCAGGAGCAGGAACGCCGCGATCACCCCGTAGAGCACGTGCTTGATGACGAGGCTGTTGGGCTCGGCGGGATCGAAGGTGAGTGGCCCCGCAATGGGCGTCGCGGCGATGACGGCCAGCCCGGCCGCGATGAGGAGACACCATCCCGTGGCCTGCGCGACCTGGCGCAGGGCGAGCATCCACGCCGGGGCGGACCCCATGGACAGGCGCACCTGGATGACGGCGGCGGCCATGCCGATGGCAAACCAGTCCAAAAACCCGGGGAGCCAGTAGCCGGTGATGGTCGACGTGCCGAGGCCTCCGGTCACGCGCAGCACGGTGTACGCCCAGGCGATCGCCACGGCGATCGCGAGCACGATGAGCTGGAATCGCGCACTGGCATCGGGATTTCCGCGTCCTCCGCGCCCCGCGAGCCACGCGAGGACCGGCAGCAGGATGTAGAACGCGAGCTCGGTGGCCAGGCTCCACGTCTGGGTGAGTCCCTCGAGCGTGAAACCCGGCACGTAGATGTGCAGCAGGCCCAGATGCACCGGCCACGCCTCCCAGCGCACCGGCTGGATCTCTGGCAGAAGGAGCAGGGTGAAGGCGACCATGACCCAGTACGCCGGCAGGATCCTGGCTGCACGCCTGAGGGCGTAGCCCCCTACCGCCGGTCCGGGCCGGTCGACCATGGCCGCTCGGGCCCACGGCCGGTAGAGCAGGAATCCGGAGAGCAGGAAGAACAGCGTCACGCCGAAGTCCATGCGGCCGAGGAGGGGGCCGAGGACGGGCGTGCGGATCTCGCCGGTGTTGAAGGCCACGTGGGTCGTCAGCACCATGAAGGCCGCGATGGCTCGGTAACCGTCCAGGAGCGGGAACGGGCGGAACACGGCCCTCCCTCCTCTCTCCGAAGACCCGGCCACGCAATCTCCGCGCCGGAGACCCCAGTATCCGCTAACGTTCCCCCAACGCGCCCTGTCCCGTGGGCAGCGGCATGGCGACCGGAGGGTGGCATGAGGCGAGGCATCGGCATCGTCCTGGTGGGGCTAGGGGTTTTCCTCCTCGTGCTGGGAGCGCTCCTGCGCTTCAGCGTGGTGCCCGCCGTGGCCAAGGCACCGCTGTCCCCCGGAGAGGACTCCGGCGGCGTCACCCAGACGGACCAGACGGGCGTGGCGGCCAAGCTCTTCGATCCGGCAACGCTCACGGAGCGGACCGACGTCCCCCTCACCGTGACGCGCTTCACCCGGGGCGACGTGCCAGCCAGCCAGACCGACGAGGCGAAGGCCGGCGACCTCGCGATCTACGACACCTTCCAGCGCGTCGAGGACAACGCAGGGGTCGTGGTGCTCGCCAACACCGCGCGCTTCGCCTTCAATCGCGTGACCTCCGAGCTGTCGAACTGCTGCGGGGCCAACATCGACGGCGAGAACGTAGACATGAGCGGGCTCAATCCGCTGAAGTTCCCCATGTTCACGAAGGCCCAGAACTACCCGTACTTCGACACCTCTCTCAACGAGAGCGTCGATGCGGTGTACCAGGGCGAGGAGACCCTTGAGGGCCTGCCCGTCTACAAGTTCGTCGTGACGGTGGAGCCCACCCAGACCGGCACGATCGAGGTGCCCGGCGACCTCGTGGGTTCCCCGCTCCCCAACTTCGTCGCCCCCCGCTACTACAGCAACATCCTCACCCTGTGGGTGGAGCCCAATACGGGGGCGATCGTCAAGGGCGAGAGCGACCAGCTGCAGACGCTGCGTGGGCCGGACAACCAGGACAAGATCACCATCATCGACGCCGTCATCGGGACGACCCCCGAGGAGGCGACCGAGGGCATCGAGTACGCGAAGTCTCAGGCAGCCCTGTTGGCGCTGCTCAACAACACGGTGCCCCTCGTGGCCGTGGTCCTCGGCCTGCTCCTGATCGTGATCGGGATCATCCTCGTCGCGGGCGGCAAGAAGCGCTCGGGCGCCCATGCTGGGGGCTCCGCCGGGGGCTCGGCCTCCGCCTAGGCCGGCGTGGGTCCCCCTCGGGGGGCTGCGCTATTCTCCCTGGGCACGCCGAGCCCGCACGTGTCCCGGACCGAGTGGCCTCGTGACGTTCCTCGCGGCCCGCGGCTCGTCCGCGCTCCACGTCGATCACGGACTCGGTTCGTGCACAGGCCGACATCTATCCGCATCGGAGTCCGCGTGACCTCCCAGACCATCGCACCCCAGGTAGCCGTCAACGACATCGGCGACGCCGACGAGTTCCTCGCCGCCATTGATTCCACCATCAAGTACTTCAACGACGGCGATATCGTCGAAGGCACCATCGTCAAGGTCGATCGCGACGAGGTCCTCCTCGACATCGGCTACAAGACCGAGGGCGTGATCCCCTCCCGCGAGCTGTCCATCAAGCACGACGTCGACCCCCACGAGGTGGTGTCCGTCGGCGATGCGGTCGAGGCCCTCGTCCTCCAGAAGGAGGACAAGGACGGCCGGCTCATCCTGTCCAAGAAGCGCGCGCAGTACGAGCGCGCCTGGGGCACGATCGAGCGCATCAAGGAGGAGGACGGCGTCGTCGAGGGCAGCGTGATCGAGGTCGTCAAGGGCGGGCTCATCCTCGACATCGGCCTGCGCGGCTTCCTGCCGGCGTCGCTGGTGGAGATGCGCCGCGTGCGCGACCTCCAGCCCTACGTCGGCAAGACCCTCGAGGCCAAGATCATCGAGCTCGACAAGAACCGCAACAACGTCG
>CAZICY010000003.1:0-7070 GCA_964537955.1 uncultured Actinomyces sp.
TGTGGGGCCGCGGCGCCGTCGACATGAAGGACATGGACGCGATGCTCATCGCGCTCGCGCGCGCCTGGAGCCGCTCGGGGCTGCTGCCTCCGCGCGACCTGGTGTTCTTGTTCATCCCCGACGAGGAAGCGGGTGGCCAGCACGGCTCGCACTGGATCGTGGACCACCGCCCCGACATCCTCGAAGGCGTCAGCGAGGGGGTGAGCGAGGTGGGCGGGTTCTCCCTCACGCTTCCCGACGACCGTCGCCTCTATCTCATCCAGACGGCCGAGAAGGGGATCGCCTGGATGCGCCTGATCGCCGAAGGAAAGGCGGGGCACGGGTCCGCGCTCACCGGCGACAATGCGGTCACGGAGGTGGCCGCGGCGGTCACGCGGATCGGCCAGCATCGATGGCCGGTCCAGCTGTCGCGGACGGCACGCCACATGGTCTCGGCCATCGGCGAGGCCTATGGACTGGAACTCGACCTCGAGGATCCGACGGAGCTCGCGAGACAACTGGGACCGGTGGCGCGCTTCATCGGGGCAGGGACGCGCAACACCGCCAATCCCACGATGCTCGAGGCCGGCTACAAGGCCAACGTGATCCCCGCGGACGCGACGGCGGTGGTGGACGGGAGGTACGTCCCCGGAGAGGAAGAGGCCTTCCTCGCCGAGATCGACAGGCTTCTCGGGCCTGCGGTGCGACGTGAGTTCATCAACCACGACGTCGCCCTCGAGGCGGCGTACGACGTCCCGCTCGTCGATGCGATGCGCGCGGCGATCGAGGCCGAGGACCCGGGCTCCGCCGTGGCTCCCTATCTGCTGTCCGCAGGCACCGATGCCAAGGCGTTCTCCCGGCTCGGCGTGCACGGATACGGGTTCTCGCCCCTGCGACTGCCACCCGACCTGGACTTCACCGCGCTCTTCCATGGAGTGGACGAGCGGGTCCCGATCGACTCGGTGACCTTCGGCGTGCGGGCGCTGGATCGATTCCTGCGGATGGCCTAGTGCTCAGGCGGTGCGCTCGACGCGCATGACGCGCCGACGCAGCCAGACGCTCCGGCGTCCGTCGGGGTAGAGCCGCAGCCTGGCGAGCTCCCAGTGGCCGTACTCGGCGTACTCCGTGAGGACGTTGCGTGCGACGTCGCGCGTCGTGTCGCGCGGGAGGGCGACCTCGCGGTACTCGTACGCGCTCCTGACGTTCGACGGCACCTGTCGCCTCCCGGCTCAGTCCAGCCCTGATGTCGTGCACCCATCATGGCCGACTCCCTCGGCCTGGGCGGCGACTTCGTCCAGTGCCTGACGGATTTCGGACGGAATCGCGACCTGGGCGCCGGCCAGAGCGGCACGCCACTGGTGGACCGTGCGGGCCCCGACGAGGGCGGACGCGATGCCGGGGCTATCGCGGACCCACGCGATGGCCAGTGCCGCGGGCGGCTGGTCGAGTCCCTCGGCCGCCGCGCACAGCCCGTCCACGACGGGCCTGGACCAGGCAGATCGGTAGTGGAGCAGGCGCTCCGCATGCCTCTCGCCGGCGCCACGGGAATCCGGGGGAGTGCCATGTCGGTACTTCCCGGTGAGCACGCCCCCCGCCAGCGGCCACGCGGCCAGGACGCCCGCGCCGATCGCCTGGGCTGCGTCGCAGGCCTGCAGCGCCGCGTGGCGGTCGAGTAGCGAGTAGGGGGTCGTCACGGCAGCGAGCGGGGCGCGGTCCGGATGCATGGCGAGGCCCGCACCCACGAGCGCGGCCTGCCATGCGGCATCGGGGCACAGCCCGACGTAGCGCGTGCGCCCCGTGGAGACCGCGACGGCCAGCGCACTCACCAGCTCGGGCCAGGGAACGGCGGGATCCCACCCCTCGACGGTCCACAGGTCCGCCTGCGCGATGCCGAGTCGTGCGAGGGCATCATCGAGTGCCGCGAGATGGCCGCGGGGGGACGCCTCGGCGGGTGTGCGCACGCACACGAAGGTCTCGCGGCGCAGGCCGGAATCGGCGAGCACCTCCGCCGCGAACGGCCCATGCGTGGAGTCGGGCGCGAGATCGAGGAGGTTGCCGCCTGCGTCGATGAGTTCGGCCAGCTGCTCGCGTGCCTCGGATCGGTCCGTGCCTCGACCCCAGGTGGACGTGCCGAGGCCGATCGTGCCCACCAGGGCGCCGGATGCCCCCAGCCTGCGTCGCTCCACGTGGGCAACCTAGTCACGACCGGGGGCGGATAGGCTCGCCCGACACGCGCAAGGCCACGGGTCAGCCGAGGGCGCGCATCACCATCGGGAGGGCGCATGCGACTCGGTCTCAACCTCGGCTACTGGGGAGCTGGCAACGATGCCGACAACCTTGCGCTCGCGCGTGAGGCCGACCAGGTCGGCTACGCGGTCGCCTGGGCTGCGGAGGCCTACGGTTCCGACGCCGCGACGGTGCTGGCCTGGGTGGCAGCGCAGACGCAGCGCATCGACGTCGGCTCGGCGATCTTCCAGATCCCTGGCCGCACCCCGGCCAACACCGCGATGACGGCAGCCACGCTGGACACCCTCTCGGGAGGGCGCTTCCGCCTGGGCCTGGGCGTCTCCGGACCCCAGGTGTCCGAGGGCTGGCACGGTGTGCGCTTCGACAAGCCGCTCGCGCGCACCCGCGAGTACGTCGCCATCGTGCGCAAGGCGCTCGCCCGGGAGCGCCTCACCTTCGACGGGGAGTTCTTCACCCTGCCCCTACCCGACGGCCCCGGCAAGGCGCTCACGCTCACGGTGCATCCGGTCCGCGAGCGCATCCCGATCTATCTCGCCGCCGTGGGCCCGCGCAATCTGGAGCTCGCCGGCGAGATCGCCGACGGCTGGCTCGCGATCTTCTTCGATCCTGACTACGCCGGCGAGCTCCTCGGCCACATCCGAGCCGGTCGGGAGCGGGCGGGCCTCACCCTGGACGGCTTCGACATCGTGCCCACCGTGCCGGTCATCATCGGCGACGACATCGAGGCGTGCGCCGAGCCCGTGCGGGCCTACTGCGCGCTGTACATCGGCGGCATGGGCTCACGCGAGAAGAACTTCTACAACGCCCTCGCCGTGCGCATGGGCTACGGCGATGCGGCCGCCGAGGTCCAGGACCTCTACCTGGCACGGGACTATGCCGGCGCGGCAGCCGCCGTGCCTCTTGAGTTCATCCAGCGCACCTCCCTCATCGGGCCCCCGGACGCCATCGCGGAGCGACTGAAGGACTACGCCGCGGCGGGCGTGACCACGCTCACGATCGCGACGTACCACGGCACCTTGGACGAGCGCATTCAGACCGTGCGCATGATGCCCGAGCTGCTCGCGCAGGCAGGGCTCGCGGAGGGCTAGGCAGTATGCGAGCCGAGTCGTCCCCGCGGCGGGCGACATGACGTGGTTCGAGGCGATCGTCCTCGGCGTGATCCAGGGGGTCACGGAGTTCCTGCCCATCTCCTCCAGCGCCCACATCCTGGTGCTGTCGCGGATCTTCGGATGGGGAGACCCCGGCGCCGCCTTCACCGCGGTCACTCAGATCGGCACCGAGGCGGCGGTGCTCATCTACTTCCGCCACGACATCGCGCGCATCCTGGTGGCCTGGGGACGCAGCCTGGTGCGGGCGGAGGCGCGCGGCACCCCCGATGCGCGCCTGGGGTGGTACGTCATCCTCGGGACCATCCCCATCGTCGTCCTGGGACTGGCCTTCACCGAGCAGATCGAGACCGTGGCCCGCAACCTCTGGATCACCGCGACCATGCTGGCCGTCTTCGGCGTCCTGCTGGGCGTGGCCGACCGCTTCGGGCGCAAGGATCGCGAGATCACCGGGATGCGCACCCGGGATGCCATCGGCCTCGGGATGGCTCAGGCGCTCGCCCTTATCCCCGGCGTCTCGCGCTCCGGGGCCACGATCACCATGGGGCTGGCGCTCGGATACACGCGCGAGGCGGCTACGCGCTACGCCTTCCTCCTGGCCATCCCCGCCGTGCTGGGATCGGGCTTCTACGAGGCGACGCGCATCGGGGACGATCCGCAGGTGGCGTGGGGCCAGACCATCGTCGCGACCGTCATCGCCTTCGCCGTCGGCTACGCCGTGATCGCGTGGCTGCTGCGCTACCTGCGCACCGGCTCCTACCTGCCCTTCGTTGCCTATCGGCTCGCCCTGGCGGCGCTCATCTTCGGCCTCCTCGTCACCGGCACCATCACGGCGACGTAGGCGTCAGAGCCAACCGGACTTCTTGAAGCCCCGGTAGAGCAGGAGGCAGATCCCGGCCATGACAGCCAGCACGGCGGGGTAGCCGAAGGACCAGTGCAGCTCGGGCATGTCGTCGAAGTTCATGCCGTAGATCCCGGCGATCGCCGTCGGCACGGCGATGATCGCCGCCCAGGCGGAGATCTTGCGCATGTCCTTGTTCTGCAGTAGGTCCTGGCGCGCCGTGCTCGCCATGAGCATCGTCATGAGCGTCGAATCGAAGCCGTCCACCATGTCGCAGGCGCGCAGGATGTTGTCGCCGACATCGCGGAGATAGGGATGGAGGGCATGGGGAACGAGGGGAGAGGACTCCCGGGCGAGCCGCTGGGCCTCGGGCAGGAGCGGCTGGACGGCCCGGCGCATCTCGATGTTCTCCCGGTTGAGCCGGTAGATGCGGTTGGCGGCCTGGGAGGGCTGGTCGGAGAACACCTGCTGCTCGATCTCCTCGATGTCCGACTGGATGGCGTCGCCCACCTCGAGGTACTGCCGCGCCACGACGTCCCCGATCGCCCAGAACACCGAGAGGGGACCGGTGGCCGCGAGCTCAGGGTGCGTGGCCAGTCGCGCGGCGACGACGTCCGTGTCCTCTGCGCGGCCCATCCGCATCGTGACGGCGTAGCCAGGGCCGATGAAGCACGCCACCTGGCCGGTCTCGACATCGGAGGTGTCATCCACCCATTCGAGCGCTTTGAGCAGTACGAACAGCCGCTGGTCCCCGACCTCGATCTTCGCGCGCTGCTGCCGCGAAGTCGCATCCTCGAGGAGCAAGGGCTCCAGATGGAAGGCGTCCGCGACGAGATCGACCTCGCCGCGCGTCGGTTCGGAGAGCGCGACCCAGATGAAGTCGGACGGAGCCTTCGTGGCATCGCGGGCCTGGTCCAGGTCGGCTCGCGTGACCGAAGCCCCCGCGTCGAGCGGGCGGGGTTCGAGCCGTCCGTCCCGGTAGATCCCCATGATCCGGATCATGTGTCGCCTCCCGTGACATCGGCCTGCGGCCCCGTCGTCCGATACCGTCGCGCCATGGCGCTGGTGATTCTCGTCCGACATGGTCGCACGCAGGCCAATCGCGACGGGATTCTCGCCGGATGGACACCCGGCGTACACCTGGACGACCAGGGGGTCGCCCAGGTGTCCACGACCGCCGAGAGGTTGCGCCCCCTTCGCCTGGGTGCCATCGTGACTAGCCCGCTGGAGCGGACCGTCCAGACGGCCGAGGCAATCGCGCTCGGCCAGCGACGCGCTCCGAGCATCGAGCTCGACGACCGACTCGGGGAGTGCCGCTACGGCGAGTGGACCAACAAGCCGCTGGCGGAGCTCTCGCGCACGCCCCTGTGGCGCACCGTGCAGGAGCGTCCCAGCGCAGTCACCTTCCCGGAGGGAGAGTCCCTGCCCGAGATGCAAGCGCGCGCCCTCGCGGCAGTCCATGACTGGAACGCCCGACTGGGCGAGCGGGCGACGTACGCCATCGTCTCCCACGGGGACGTCATCAAGGCGATCCTCGCCGACGCGCTCGGCACCCACCTGGACCAGTTCCAGCGCATCGTGGTCGACCCCGCCTCCGTGTCGGTCGTGCGCTACGGCAAGACCGGGGTCCAGGTGCTCCATGTCAACGACCGCGGATCCGACCTGTCCGGGCTCGCGCGAGCGCGCCCGCGCAGGCGCGTGGAGGGGGATGTCGGCGGCGGCTCGGGAGAGCGTTAGCCGTCCGGCCCGGATACGGTGATCGCGTGTCGCGACGCATCCATGCCTATGCCGACCCGCGCAGGTTCGTGGCGGGCACCGTGGGGCTTCCGGGCGAGCGCGCCTTCTACCTGCAGGCAAGCGACGGGCGCTCGCTGACCTCCGTTGCGCTCGAGAAGGCGCAGGTGTCGATGCTCGCTGACCGTATCGGCCGCCTGCTCGCGCAGGCGGGCATCCCCGAGGAGGCGGGCGCGGACGACAACGACCCGCTGTCGCTCCCCCTCGAGGAGGAGTTCCGGGTCGGGACCTTGGGCATCGCCTGGCTCCCCGACGAGGGGGCAGGGGATCGGCTCCTCATCGAAGCGCATGCGCTGGGCGACGAGGAGGCCGCCGAGCCCGGGGACGACGACGAGGACGCGGCCGACACACTGCGCGTCACCCTCGCACCCGACGCCGCAGCGGCCTTCGCCCGCCGCGCCCGCGCGCTGGTGGCGGCGGGGCGACCGCCATGCCCCTTCTGCCTGCAGCCGCTCGACCCGCAGGGGCACGTGTGCCCCCGGGCCAACGGCTACCGGCGCCGCGCATGAGCGCAGCGCGCGAGGACGTCGAGAGCCTCCTGTCGAGCGCTGATCTCCACGTCGAAGGCCGGCTGTGGGACTCGTCGAACTCGGCCATGCGCGTGGAGTGCGGGGCCGAGGGTGACCGCCTTCGCGCGGTCTACAAGCCCCGCAGGGGCGAGCGCCCACTGTGGGACTTCCCCACGGGCACGCTGGGACGGCGCGAGGTGGCCACCTACGTCATCGACAGAGCTCTGGGCTGGGAGCTCGTCCCCGTGACCGTCTGGCGCGACGATGCCCCGCTGGGACCGGGCAGCCTCCAGGCCTGGGTCGAGGCCGATCCCGAGCAGCCTCCGGTCGATGTCCTCGATGCCGGCGTGCTTCCCGACGGCTGGCACGTCGTCGCCGAGGGGGAGGGCGCGCGGGGCGACCATGTCTGCCTCGTCCACGAGGAGTCCGAGGCCCTGCGCCGGCTCGCCCTGCTCGACGCCGTGGTCAACAACGCCGACCGGAAAGGTGGGCACGTGCTGCGTGCGGGACCGGGAAGGCTGGCGGGCATCGACCACGGCCTCACCTTCCACACCGAGCCCAAGCTGCGCACGGTGCTGTGGGGCTGGGCCGGCA